>NZ_VPEJ01000049.1:0-5458 GCF_013417245.1 Acinetobacter sp. YH16042 | reverse complement strand
TTATAAGAGAGGAATTCTAAATTGATAGTAATACAAAATCTTTCTAGTTTAATTTTTAAACACGGATTTATTAAGCTTTCCTAAAATTAACATAATACACGTTATGCGAAATTAGAAAAATGAGTTTATTGCACTGATATTTATCTGTTTTTTAAATTTTAGACCTGGGTTGGTGCCCAGGTTTTTTTATTGCGTATAACAGCCATTATGTTAAAGGGGAGGTATATTTGAATTAAATATGCCTATAAAGTTAATAGCTATCAATCATTGTTTGCTGAATAAGCCTTTAAAAGTAGGTTTATGCACCTAAGTTATTGTAAATAAAAAGATGTTCGTATTTTCAGTATTCTAACAATAGACTATAGTTGATTCTTTTAAACTAGGAATTACCATGAACCGATTTAAGACCTCTTTTTTAGTTATTTCTTTGGGTCTTACTTTAACTGCCTGCGGCGGCGGCAGTGATGGTGCATCGAGCTCTACAGGGAATGGTGCATCGAGCTCTACAGGGAATGGTACATCGAGCTCTACAGGGAACAGCGGCACCACACCAGATACTTCTACTGGTTCAGTATTGGAAAAATTGAATCCATCACAATCCTACAATATTATTTTTGACTACCCTAATTCTTCTGGTGCATCAAGACTTGATTCTGTAAAACAAAATGCCGATGGTATTATCACCGAATTTGGTGATTACAAAATTACAGGAGATATTGTTGCGAAAGAAATTGCTGGAAATAAAAACTTTACGATTGCTCGTGTAACCAAAGGAATTTTTAATTATGAAAAAGATGGGGAAATAAAATCAACAGATATTTCCAAATATAGCAATGCTTCTTATTTTTATTTTGCATTTACCCCAATCATTACTAAGCGTATTTCTGCCCAAACCAAACAAATTAACTGTACTGATGTTAATGCTACTCAAGCAAAAGTGACCAATAGTGGCCAATTTGAAAAATTTATTTCTCCATCCATTCATAATGGAAGTATTACCTTAAATCCTAACGGCAATATCGACGTTAAATTTACTGCAAAAAATGGCAGTGATGAAACTACCTTTGCTTCATCAATGAGATGGGTTGATTCATTCAATAACTATAGCAGCTATAACTTATTGGGTATCGTAGGACAACAAGGTGAATCAAATCAGATCGGTACATTTAACATAGCTGATAATGGACCAAATAGCCTAGTACTTGGTGCAATTTACCGTATGACTTTGAGCAATAATGGTAACTATCAAGGTGCTGTTTCTATGGTATGTAATTATTAATATAGCTTGATTGAAGTGTCATGCGCCTTAATCTTTATGTATTTTTTTAAATTTAAGACCTAGGCAGTGCCTAGGTTTTTTTATTTCGTATAACCGCCATTATGTTAAATAACTTTTAGAAGCTTTAGTACAAGCTTGACAGATTGTCTTATCATTATAAAATAACCTTATTCAAATCATCCTCCCAAGAGTAACGCCAATGAAGTAAGTCATTTTCTCATCATTATTTTTAAACTTTTGATGTGCAAAATAGATTCTACTTGTGGCTATATATTCTTGGTCTCTACTTTATATCCTAAATAATATATTGTTTTTTATAAGTTAATCTTCACTATTTTGCATATCCTCTACATGAGGAATTTTTTATGCAACATGCATGTATTGCTTCAAACTTAAATTTAGAATTTTCTACACAGAAAATGTTTGATCAGCTAAACATTACGCTTTTATCAGGACAGGTTTCTGCATTAATTGGACGTAATGGTTTAGGTAAATCCCTATTGTTCAGAATATTAGATCAAAGCCAAGCTTTAGATATTCATTATAGTGGTCAAGTTTCATGGAATATCCAACATGATTATTTGGCACAATTAGAACGCCTTAATGCTGAAAATATTGCACAAGCATTAGAGGTAGATCATTTACATCATGCTTTTCGGCGTATAGAGAACAATACAGCTAGTTTTGATGATTATGAGTTAGTTGAAAATACCTGGGATTTACCACAAAAATGGCAAAATATACTTGAAAATGCTGACTTACCTACGGATTTGAACTTTCCAACAGAAAAACTGAGTGAAGGACAAAAAACAAAGCTGGCTTTATGTCGTTTGTTTTTAAAAAAGGATCACTATCTACTTTTAGATGAACCAAGCAACCATTTAGACTCAACATCTAGACAATGGTTAATTGAGAGTATTTTGGCACACCCTAGTGGTGTATGCCTGATTAGTCATGATCGCCAATTACTCAATCAAGTCCAACATATTTATGCTTTAACTGAATTAGGCTTACAACACTACAAAGGTAATTATGAGCATTACATTCAACAGCATCAGCTACACATGGATGCATTAACTCAGTCTATTAATAATGAGAAAAAAGAATTAAAGCAGTTAAAACAACGGCAACATGATAGCTTAATGAAAGCGAATAAACGTCAATCTAAAGGCAATGAACTTCGTGATTCTAATTCTCAAGCAAAGATTTTTCTAGATTTCAAAAAGGAAAATGCTGGACAAAGCTTAGGTAAGCTACGTGCCCAACAAACTCGACAAACTGATGATTTGAAAAATAGTCTGATTAATAGGCAGACCATTGTAGAAAAAATCAAAGCTCAGAAGTTTGAATTCCACTTACAGAGTACGAAGCAAGGAGAGATTTTAAGAATTCATGATTTAAAGCTACCCCATACAGCAACAAATAAAATTAATTTTGCATTGAAAGCTGGCGAAAAAATCCATCTTAAAGGTGCTAATGGAATTGGTAAATCAACCTTATTGAAATTGATTTCTACCCATCAACGTGATGATATTTTCTTTAGTGGAACATGTTTGTATTTAGATCAAAACTTTAGTTTATTAAATAATGATTTATCCGTAATCGAAAACCTTGCACTTTATAACTCCAATCTTACTGAAGTTGAGTGGAGAAATTTGTTAGGTCAGTTACGTATTCGTCGTGAAAAAGCTTTATTAAAACTATCAGAACTGAGTGGTGGTGAAAAATTGAAAGTCGCATTATTAGCAATGAGTCACTATCCTGATGGTATTGATTTATTATTGCTTGATGAACCAGAAAATCATTTAGATATTGAGTCTAGAGAGCTTCTATCGCAGGCTATTAGCCAATATCAGGGCGCTGTAATTTTAGTTTCACATGATCATTTTTTTGTTGAACAGTGTGAAATATCTGAAGAGTATTTAATTGAGTAAAATGACATTTTCAAATATATAGATTTATTAGTTCTACTAAAATTAACATAATACACCTTATACGAAATGCGTTATAATTATCTTTAGAAATCAATGCTGTAGTTACATGATTTTAGCCCACATACCCTCTGGTGGGCTTTTTTTATGATTTTTCACGTTCCACGCCTATTATTTAAGCAATGTTTCACAACTTTGATTAGCTCCAGTAAATAATTAAAACCTAGATAATAAGAACCGAGCGAGTGTCTACGAGCGATTGAGCATCATCAAAATTTCGCCCTCGCCTTTTCTCTGATTACAAGCTCCCTTTCGATTTTAAACGGTAGGTACAGAGCATCCCGAATGGGTGCGAACTTTGGAGCTTTTGCTTTTCAAAAAGTATGAGCGAAGCGAATACATTACCAATGCTTTTGCTTTTAGATTTCACAAACAGGATTAACCAAAAACTGCCCCACGAAGCGAGGAACGAGCTTCAATAGAGTACGAGCTTTAGCGAGTACATAGGGCAGTTTTAAGCACTCCCCTCTCGAAAGGCTTTTAATTATTTTTAAAGCTTTTAATGCTTTTAGACAGGTTGAAACCCTTGTGTAGTAAGTGTTACAGACTATATAAACGGACATTTGCTCTTGTATAAACGGACATTTGCTCTTGTATAAACGGACATTTGCTCTTGTATAAACGGACATTTGCTCTTAATTAAAAGACATTATAAATATTGACCTTAAAAAGATATTAGATTACATTGTCCTTTAATTAGATAATAATAAGTTCTTCTTATGAAAAATAGTTTAGTCGTGAAAGATAATGCTCTAATAAATGCCAGTTACAACCTAGAGCTAACGGAACAACGTTTGATCATGCTAGCTATCATTAATGCTAGAGAATCGGGACAAGGAATCACTGCGGATAGTAAACTGGAAATACATGCTAGTGACTACGCCAAGCTATTCAATGTATCTGCCGATGCGTCATATAAAGCTTTGAGAGAAGCTGTAAATAATCTGTTTAATCGTCAATTTAGTTATACAGCCGAATATAAAAAAACAGGCAAAGTCGGCATTGTTCGATCTCGCTGGGTAAGCCGTATATTTTATGTAGATGACCTAGCATTGTTAGAAATTACTTTTGCTCCTGATGTAGTGCCTTTAATCACACGATTGGAAGAACACTTTACAAAATATGAAGCTAAACAAGTTGCTCACCTAACCAGTAAATACGCCACTAGGCTTTATGAATTGCTGATTGCTTGGCGTGAAGTTGGAAAAGTTCCACAACTAGAACTTAGTGAGTTTAGAAACAGATTAGGTCTTGTTGATAGTGAATACACCGCCATGAGTGACTTTAAAAAGCGTGTGCTTGAACCATCAATTAAACAAATTAATGAGCATACTGATATTACTGTAACGTATGAACAGCATAAAAAAGGACGGATCATTTCAGGTTTTTCTTTCAAATTTAAGCAAAAACAACAGCCAAAAGTTGAAGCAAAAAGAGATCCAAACACGCCTGATTTTTTTATAAAAATGACCGATGCACAACGCCATTTATTTGCGAATAAAATGTCAGAAATGCCTGAAATGGGGAAATATTCACAAGGTACAGAAAGCTACCAACAATTTGCTATTCGTATCGCTGATATGCTTTTAGAGCCTGAAAAATTCAGAGAGCTTTATCCAATTTTAGAAAAATCAGGATTTCAGCCATGATTAAATTAAATAACCTATCAACCGATCTAAAGCATGTGACCGTTGAATACCTCGACATCGTAAATTATGAAATTGCGAGGGAAAATATATGCGGTTATATCTTCCTATTATCCCGACTATCCAAAAATGCCAAACCCACCGAAAAAATGCAGATGGAAAGCAAAATACAGGACTTAATTTACTATCGGGATCATTTGCAGATAGAGGACAAAGACAATATTCAAAAGGTTTTAAACACGCTCATTCCCGAGTATCAAGCCGAACAGAATAACCAAACAGCTAAGAAAAATTAGGCTTCAATGTCGGGCAAATCAAAAAGCTGTCGATCTCTATTTTCTGTTAAATATTCGTTGAGTTCAGCGAGTATTTTTTCTTTATTGGCTTCATTAGATTGCATCTTTTTAATTAAGTAAGAACCGAGCAAAATTTTACGTCTTGTATCGTCCTTTCTTTCTTGTTCCTTTTGCTTGGTTTTTTCTCTTGCATCAATAGCCTGTTTTTGAGCTTTTAACTGTTTCAACTTTTCTAATTGGGCTTCA
>NZ_VPEJ01000048.1:0-5578 GCF_013417245.1 Acinetobacter sp. YH16042 | reverse complement strand
AAGCGGGTTAGGTTGACTCGGGGCTTCGGTACCAGGGCGGCCAGCCTTGCAATGAAATCCAATGGTTCGAAAATGACGTGCGTGGTGCCGTCCCGGTACGGCGTCTTGAGCTGGTAGCAATCTGACAGTGCGGAGGGGGAGGGGCGTGACTGTTAAACAGGGGGTCAGCCTGC
Source organism: Acinetobacter sp. YH16042 (assembly GCF_013417245.1). Lineage (NCBI taxonomy): Bacteria > Pseudomonadati > Pseudomonadota > Gammaproteobacteria > Moraxellales > Moraxellaceae > Acinetobacter > Acinetobacter sp. YH16042. The sequence goes on along the minus strand of NZ_VPEJ01000048.1, from coordinate 5,405 downwards.
CGCCTTGGGCCGGGTGATGTCGTACTTGCCCGCCGCGAACTCGGTTACCGTCCAGCCCAGCGCAACCAGCTCCGGCAACGCCTCGCGCACCCGCTGGCGGCGCTTGCGCATGGTCGAACCACTGGCCTCTGACGGCCAGACATAGCCGCACAGGGTATCTATGGCCGCCTTGCCGGTCTTGCCGGGGTCGATCCAGCCACACAGGCGCTGATGCAGCAGGCGGGCCGCTTCGCTGTCCAGCGCTCGCACCTCGTCCATGCTGATGCGCACATGCTGGCCACCACCCATGACGGCCTGAGCAATTAAGGGGTTCAGGGCCACGTACAGACGCCCGCCTGCCTCGTCGCTGGCGTACTCGGCAAGCAGCCGGAACCCCTGCCGCTTGCGGCCATTTTGGGCGATGATGGAGACTGTCCACAGGCGCTCAATGCACTCCCGGATTGCCTTGAACTGGCTGCCGCCATCCTCTGCATACCCGATTTCACGGGCCAGCGCCCGATAGCTGCCCTTAACCACCATGGCATCAGCGGTAACGGCCTCCCACTTGGGTTCCAAGAACAACCGGAGCTGCTGCCCGCCTTCGGTCTTGGGTTCTGGGCTAAGCACTAGGCCATTAGGCCCAGCCATTGCCACCAGCCCTTGCAGGATGCGCAGATCATCAGCACCCAGCGGCTCCGGCCCCTTGAACTCGATCCGCTTGCCGTCGCCGTAGTCATACGTCACGTCCAGCTTGCTGCGCTTGCGCTCGCCCCGCTTGAGGGCACGGAACAGGCCGGGAGCCAGACAGTGCGCCGGGTCGTGCCGGACGTGGCTGAGACTGTACTTGTTCTTAGGCTTCACCACGGCGCACCCCCTTGCTTTTGCGCTGCTTTTCCAGCACGGCGGGTTTGAGCACCCCGCCGTCATGCCGCCTGAACCAGCGGTCTTTGAACGGCACCCCATAGTTGGCCTTGCTGACACCAAAGCGGACGAAATAGGGCCGCTGTGAGTCGTCCACGCCCCATTCCTCGGCCTCGGCGGCCGTCATGCCGGACAGGTAGGACTGCCAGCGGATGTTATCCACCAGCACGGACGATCCCCGGCTGGCCTGCTGCTGGTCGCCTGCGCCCATCATGGCCGCGCCCTTGCTGGCATGGTGCAGGAACACGATAGAACACCCGGTATCGGCGGCGATGGCCTCCATGCGGCCAATCACCTGCGCCATGGGGCCACTGGCGTTCTCTTCCTCGATATGGAACCGACGCAGCGTATCCAACACCATCAGGCGGCGGCCCTCGGCGGCGCGCTTGAGGCCGTCGAACCACTCCGGGGCCATGATATTGGGCAGGCTGCCGATCAGCGGCTGGATTAGCAGACCGTCAGCCACGACTTGCCGTTGCTCGTCGGTCAGGTGCGCCCCCAATGCGTGCAGGCGGTGATGTATAGCGGTGGGCGGGTCTTCGGCGGGCAAGTAGATCACCGGGCCGGTGGGCAGCTCTCCCACGTCCAGCAGGTCGGGGCCGCCTGCGATCTGTGCGGCCAGCTGTAGAACCAGCATGGACTTGCCGGCCCCACCGGGGGACACCAGCGCCCCCACGGTACCGGCCACCATGTTGGGCAGTACGTAGTCAATCGGCGGCGGTAACTCTGTGAAGCTCGCCAGAATATCGATAGGCTTATGAGTAGCCATTGGTTTGCCTCCTTTGCAGGCGGTTGATGGTCAGGCGCTGGCGGGGCATCCCCGCCATGCGCCGCCTAGTCAGTGATAACACGCCACTCTCGCAGCCCAATTTCTCGCACGACCTTGGCCGCCGCATCCAGTGTCTTGAACTGCCGCACATCACCTCTGGCGGTGTGTAAGGTAGGTTGTGCGCTGCCAATGTTGCCGCTCAGCTCGATAGTCCACCCGTTATGCAGAACACTTGACGATCTCACCACGGCACCCTGAATCAATCCAAGCCCAAAATACTCTTTTGCCTTTCCTATATCCATTTTTTAATCCTACTATAAAGTCAAATTGTTTTGACAATATAGCAGTTTTGTTTTATCAAAACAAGCATTACATGCTTAAATCTGGCCCCTTGCTGCGCTGCTTCTGGGTCTGCTTCGCCAGCTCGGCGCGGGCCTCCTGCACCTGCGGAAGCTCCATCACCTTCTGCACCGTACGCTTGATGTAATCGGCCTCATGGCCCGCCTTGCGCTCCATGATAGCGGGGCTAGCCTCGGCCATGGCCTTGCTGATCTCGTCCGGCTCCCGGCCCTTGCTGGCCAGCTTCATGGCCGCGATGAAGTCGCACTTGCTGAGGTCATCACCGTACCGCTTGACCAGCCCGGCCATTTCGCTGCGGTAGTCGTCCACGACGCTGCGGCGATACCGACGCACACTCTGCGGGGCGGTGATCTCGGCCAGTCGTGCCGTCCGTTCCTGTCGGCGCTCGATGCTGTCCAACACCTGCCCGGCCTGCTGCATCAGCTCCGGCCCTGCGGTGGCACTCTTGCCGCTGGACTCCCGGCACAGCACCCACGGCTGATAGCCGGTGCGGCTGGTGTACTTGTCCTTGCGGTTGGTAAAGCCTGCCAGACGGCCATAGTGACGGCTGTCGGCGCTTGCCGGGTCGGCGTCATACTCCCGGGCCAGCTTCCGGGCGATTACGCCCCTATGATCTGCTGGGGCATCCTGAGCCACCTTCACCCATGCCTGATAATTCTTGAGGCTGGTCTCGATGATGGCGGCAGGCTCCCGGCCCTCCTGCTTCATGGCGTCCAGATCGTCGCTGCTGAGGTCGTCAACTAGCACCAGACCATGCCGGGCCTGCTCGGCGGGGCGAATGTAAATATCGTTGCCCTGGGCATTCATGCGCTTGAGCCAGGCGGCGTTCTGCTGCACTTCCTGCGGTGTCCATTCCCGGTTCATCATCTTGCCGCTGGCGGCATCCCGTATGCCGATGTCGTACCGGTCGCAGCCCATGGCCTTGAGCTGCCGGGCGATGGCTTGCGCGGTGCGGTCACCTTTCACTTGAGCTTGAAAATCAGCCATATGCTCCCCTGTTGCTCGATGATTTGCGGCTCCAGCCAAAGCCATGATGCGATCAGCAGCGCCAGAATAGGCATCACGGAAGCGATCAAGACCCCGGCCCACAACCTCCATGTCCAGCCACGGGCGGCGCTCCGGGCCGTCTGGCCGGCCTTGGCCAGTTCCCCTGCGGCTGCCCTCATGTCCTTTGCTGCCTGCCGCCATGCGCTCATGGCTTGCTGTTGCTGGCTCGTCCAGCTCGCGGCCTGCTCCTCGCTGGCCTGCTGTACCTCGGCGATCCGCTGCCGGGCTTCGTCCGCCAGTGTCGCCATGCTCTGGGCCAGCGGCTCTATCTCTGCCGCTAACTCGTTGATCCCTCTGGATTTCCTCACTCTGTCTATCGCGCTCATGCTCGATAACCTCCCGGTATTCTTGTAAGTCGATGATCTGGCCGTTGGCCGTGTCGATGGCTAGGGCGATATCGGCCCTCTCGGTGCGGATGCCCCGGCTCTCCATCTCCACCACGTTAGGGCCAAGATGGATGCCCGGCAAGCGCTCAATGCCCTGCGCCTCAAGGGTGCGATGGTCAATGCGGGCCTCGTGCCCGGCCTGTTCAAGGGCGCGGTTGGCGTAGTGGCTCCATGCCTCGCGGGTCTGCTCAAGCCATGCCTTGGGCTTCAGGCTCTCGGACTTCTGCGCCCCGCCCCGCTCTGGCTGTTTGCCGTTGTACCGCTTAAACCACTGGTCAGCCGGGCGCTCGATACCGTCGTTCTTCCGCTCGGAGATCATCAAGTGGCAATGGGGGTTCTCACCGTTACCGGCATGGATGGCCAGCGTATACGGCAGGCGCTCGCCCTCAGTCAGATGCCGGGCGAATTCGTCCACCAGCTCCCGCTGCTGATCTAGGGTCAGTTCGACCGGCAGGGCAAACTCAATCTCTTTGAATAAGCGACCGTTGGCCCGCTCGTACAGGTCGGCACCGTCCCAGTAGTCGGCGGGACGCTCGGCCCACTCGGGCAGGTGGCCGGACTGGGTGTGCAGCACCTCTTCACGGTCGCGGGAGTAACGGCCCTCCCGCTGGATGTAATCGGCTTTCGCCTTGGCCGATTGGCCGCCGTTCCGGCTGCCGGTCTTGGCCGTAAGGTGATAGATGGCCATAGGGGTTTAGCTCCATGCAATGGCCCTCGGAGAGCGCACAGCCCCGAAGGGGTGCCCCCAGGGCAGTTTCTTGAAGAGAAACCGGTAAGTGCGCCCTCCCGTAAAATGACGGTCGGGGTTTGCGGTGTCTGTGCTCCGATGATAGCATAATGACAAGCACATAACCAAGAGGATTATCAAAATGGCAAAAACAGCGGAACGGCTCGCCAAGCTGGAAGAACAACGGGCACGAATCAACGCCGAGATCCAACGGATCAGAGCACGGGAGCAGCAGCAAAAGCGCAAGGAAAACACCCGGCGCAAAGTGCTGGTAGGTGCATGGATACTCGGCAAAGTTGAAAACGGCGAGTGGCCAGAACAGCGCCTGCTCGATGGGTTGGACAGCTACCTAGAGCGCGACCATGATCGGGCACTGTTCGGACTTCCACCCAAGCAGAAACAGCAGCCACAGGAGCATGGTCAGCCGGAGCCGCAAGGATAGCCAAGCGCAAAGCGGTCAGAATGGCCCCTGAATGGCCCCTTCGGGGCTGCACACCGCCCCCACCCTTCGGGTAGGGAAAAGGCCGCTAAAGCGGCTAAAATCGCTCCAGCGTATTCCCGCGGGATTTGGTATGGGGTTTAGCGGGCTTTGCCCGCCTTTCCCCCTGCCGCGCAGCGGGTGGGGCCGGTGTGTAGCCTAGCGCAGCGGATAGAGAAGTTATCCGGCCTCTGGCCGGCATTTTAAGCAAGGGCAAACAGTGCCCCACTAGGGCGCTGTTAACCGCGCCTAGTGGATTATTCTTGGATAATCATGGATGGATTTTTCCAACACCCCACCAGCTCCCCCCCTTCCTGGGTTTGCAGGTTTAGGGGCGTGACAGTTACGCCGGGGGTTCGTGACAGTTACGCCGGGGGGGCGTGACAGTTACGCCGGGGGCGTGACAGTTGCGCCGGGGGACGGATGGCGTTTGCGATCATGAGGGCGAAGAAGCTCAACAGCATGGGCACGGTGGCGGCTGCGTTGCAGCACTGCTACCGCGACCGCGAGACGCCGAACGCCGATCAGGAGCGCACACCGGACAACGATCACCTGGCTGATACCAAGTGCCTTGGCCGCATGCCGAAAATTCAGATGCTCGGCGACGGCGATGAACTGAACAAGGGAAATGAGCGGTATCCTGCCAGACAGGATACCGACATTCACGAGGTTTCGATGGTTAGTGCGCCGCATCGGAGCGGGCCTGCTACCAGTCGTCGGTTAGACGACTGGCGACTT
>NZ_VPEJ01000047.1:0-5594 GCF_013417245.1 Acinetobacter sp. YH16042 | reverse complement strand
ACTTACTACGCTGAGATAGAGAAGCAAATTAATGACTCTGTAGAATCAAGAGTTATTAGAAATAATCTAAAACAAGAAGATATTAATAAAATATTCTTAAATATCGTGAATTATTTAAAAAGCATATATTCGATTGAATTATCTGTTGAACAGGCAGTAGGAATCACATCAGCTGCAAGTAAAAATTGGAATATCAAAGATATAATTAAAACTGCATATCAACTACCTGAGTCGGCTAAAATCTTAAAAGAAATCGCGCCAGATGCAGAATATTTAATTGACCATTTAATGCCTGAAGCAATTTACATGAAATTTATAAATAACCATAAATGGTCTACTACACAGACATACTCAGAATTGGTTAGTGCTTTTACTTCTTTTATAGATGAAGAATCTAATGATGTATCATTTTTTTGGTAATGAAATAAGGGAAGGCTTTAAATCCTTCCTAACTTCTTCCATCTGTAATAAGTACTTTGAGAAATTCCTAAATTTTTCCAAGGTTCGTTTGTACGTTCTGAGTTTTCAGATTTAGAACGTTTAGATTTCTTACCGCCAATACTTCCCTTATGACTTTGCCGATGTATAAACTCTTGGTAGCAGTACGCATCTTTTTTCCAACAGTAAGTAGCAATACTTTTTGCGGTTGCTTTGACTTCTGAGTATGGTAATGGCTCTAAAAACGCTTCATTTACGCTTAGACAATGTTTTACTACCTCATCTAACCAAGTGTTATAGATTCCACCTCTATGCGCTCTAACAGCCGTATATGCCCATTTACGCACGGTATCGAACAGTGTGCAGTTACGTCCAAGTCCTGAAACTTCCTGTTTTTTGCTTAATTTCTTAGGTAATTCTACAAAATCGGCTAAATAATCGAGCGTATAGGCTTGTTCACTCCAAAAAGTGACACGCCAATCTTTATGAAATGGATTCTTCGTAATGAGATGACTGTAGCCAACGTCTGCTCCAAGTTTATTGGCAAGTCCTGCCTGAACCTTTGAGGCATAGGCTATTGCTTTTTGACTGGCTAATTCACTGGTACACAGTGGAATTTCTAATTTATAGCAAATATGAGCATGACCATTTTTTAAGGTCTGCGCTGTCCAATAGGGCATTGGCAAATTTTCATCATGCCATGCCATGACAGCATCTGAACGATCTATATCAAAAAAGAAGTAATGAAGCATACAAGGCTGATTACCCTGTATGTATTGCATGTTGATTGCCGTTTTTTTCGGTCTTATTTGTAAGCCATACAATAAATCATCTGCACAGTATGGTTTATGAGCAAGATTTTCAAAAAAATCGCTTAATTGAGCGTTATTCACCTTTTGCAACGTCCTTTATGTTGCAAATGCTCAAAACATCAGTAAAATACAAGTATCGAATTTGCGTTTACAGATGCTTTAAGTATTTGTTAAACAATGAGAAAAAAGTAGGTTTGCCGACCTGCTTTTTTTTCGCCTAAAAGAAAATCTAACACAACTTTAATGGTTTTGAAAGTTATTGATTTTCTTCATTTTCTAACTGAATATTTGTCCATATATGGACAAATATTCAGTTAGATATTTCTAGAAGTATGTAAAATTCTTAGAATAAAGACCTTCTTTTTAGCCTCATCAATTTGAATAATTGCACGGTATGGACTGTCAGAAATAAGCATTTCTCTTGTTCCTAAATTGCCCTTCTTTTTAGTTCGATTTGGTGAGAAATACAGGGTTTCTAGCTGTTCAGTAATTTTTAAATACATCCCTTCTGCTAGTTTTTCGCCCCATGTCTCTATGCCATACGCCAAAATTTCAATTAAATCCTGTTCTGCTTGTGGCAAGTAAGAAACTTCATAGGTCATCTTTTACGGCTCGCTACCAAGTCTCGTGCCTTTTGCATTGCAGTCGCATGTACTGACTTCATTTCTTTCGTATCAGATGGATGCGCTTTCAAAGCATTTAACGCTTCTGTGATTTTCTCTTTTTCCCAATCTTCATAATCATCATCTTGGACATCAAAAAGGCTTTCTAAGTGGGTGCCTTTCACGTCTTTTAATGACAAGAAAACACCAACAGGGCGCTTATTCTTTGTGACTAATACAGGTTCTCGCTGCATCGTATCTAATAACTCACCAAAGCGTGATTTTGCATCTTTCGCTGTAATAACTTGCATGTTCAAACCTCATAAAAGTAGGCGTTTTGTCTATTTTAGACTTTTTTTGAAAGTAATCTAGCGTAATTTATTAAATTTAACGCCCAAATCCTCTACTAGCCCTCCTTTCAACCTGTTTTTCTTTCATTTGCTGGCTAATTTGCTGTTCACTTCTCTTAATTTGCTGTTGAGATTGTTTAATTGCTGATTTTGACTGGCTAATTCCTCGTTCTGACTTCTCAATACTTGATTCTGAATGCTCAATGTTTCGATCTGCTCGCTCTGACTTTGATTTATAGCGTTTAGCTCTTTCAATTGCTTCTCTAACGAGTTCAATAAGTCTTTGTAGCGATTCATAAAGTCGTTTGGCATTATCTTGTTCCGCTTGATTAGGATTACTCTGTTTTACGTCCTGCTTTGCTTCTTTTGAGGTGGCTAAGTTTTCAAATAAACTTCCGCTATCCTTCAAAAGCTCCTTTCCATCATTTGACTGGTTAAATGGATTTTCAAAAGGAGTTTTAAAGTTAGATTCTATTTTTCCAATTTCAGTACCATTTGACTGGATGTGGTCTCGTAAGCGTGCGCTTTTTTGCTGTTCTTCGCCATGATATATAGGGTTTTCTTGTCTTCGCTCTCGTGTAAAGTCACCTTCCGCAAGATTTGTTTCTCTAGCGGTGTCTGCTCTACTTTCAGATTGATTTCGGCTAATTCCTGCTGCTTGTTCTGAATTTGCTTCGCTAACCACCAATTTACGCCAAGAAAAATCAGAAACACTGTAATCAACACGCCCAATATTGCTCCCGTGAGAATATTCAAACGCAAAGCGTTTCTGATTTTCGGCTGCTGATCTTGGATGGTCTGAAGGTTTGACCTTAAAATTTTCTCTGTTTCCTTGCTGCTTGCTCTCAGTAAGGCGTTGTAGCTTTCCAAGTGCTGTTTCGTAACGCTCTCGGCTTGTTCTTTGATAATCCTGTCCTGCTCGGCGGTGTTCTTCTGCAAATTGTTTATCAAATTGTCGATTTTCATAAATTACGCCTTCTAAACGAATATTCCGCTTGCCGTCAGGATTCTTAATACTGATTGATCTATCTGTTTCTCTAGCAATCTCAAAGCCTGCACCCTTTAGGGTTTCAACTACATCTTGCCTATTTTGGATATTGCCATTGCTAATTTGCTCAGCAATTGCGGTCCCGATTTGCTCTTTAATTTCTTTGACGCTTTGAGGTAGGTTTTGGCTATTCAAAGTTTTAATTGCTTGAGCTTTCTCTGGTGCATGAGGGTCTGTTAAACCATGCTCAAAATTGATGACTTGTTTCCAGTTTTCTACAAGTGGGCGGTCAGCTTGATCAAAATAAGGCTGTAATCTTTTTCCTGTACTTAATTCCACATTTGGAATGACGAAATTAAGCTCTAAACGTCCTTTATCAGTGTGTTCTATCCAAGTGATGTCGTACTGGTCACGCTCTAACCCAGCAAGCAATGTTTCTTCAAAGCTCTGCATGATGGCTTCTTTTTGGTGTTCTTCGAGGTTTGGTTCCTCAAATGAAAGTACTCCAACCGTATAACGGTTTTGGAAGTCCAAGTTGTCTGCTAATCGTTGGGTTAATTCAGGATCTCCACTCAGTAAAACTGCACCTGGTCTATCCCTATCTTTGCCAAGTAGGTAGTCAATGGTTGCACCTGCACTACCACCGCCCTTATTTCCCAAAAATTTAACGATCATAGTTGGCTAAAATTCCTTGTAGTTGTTCTCGAATAACTGCCAACTCTGCAAAGGCTCTAAGTTTTTCTATATCAGATTCCACAGTATTTACTTGTCTCGCAATCTGATTGAGATTGCCCCCAATGCGTCCTAATGCTGCTAATAGCTGAGGATCTGCCGCTTTATAATTTCTTCTTTTATTTGGCTTCTCATCTAGACAAGTATTTCGAATCCAAGTTGCAAGCTCTCCACCTTCCATACGCTCCAGTAAGGCTTGATGTTCCGCTTCTGTTAAACGGACTTTGATCTCTTTTTTTCTTTTGATTATGTCTTTCTTAGTCATGACTCAATCTGCTTCATGGATTGGATCGGCTTTTTTTATGAGGACAAATTGCCAAGTAAAGGCAATTTACCGCAATAGAAAAAGGCGAAAAGAGGGTCAAGGGATTCTTCCCTTGCAAGGCACAAAAGGTAATCTAGCGAAAACTTTAGTTTTTGTATAGAGTACCCTTTGTGTGTCCTTGCCCTTAAAAAAATTTAGAGTAACCATATGAATAAAATTAATTTACTAGATCATCTAAATAATATAATTTGTCAAAATTTTCTTGCTGAAGAAATAGATTTCTGTACGAATAGTTGTTTAATACTTCAATACTTAAATTTTTTGGAAAGAAGAATTCCCGAAAAAACTCGTAATTGTTTACAAACTTCAGCTTTTAAAGAAGATTTCAAAAAACTAACAACTGACTTACAAAAAGGATTTTTCAAACTAAAAAAAGAAATAGAAAATGGAGAAAATTTAAATAAATATCAAAGTACAAGAATATGTGAAGCTAGTTATACAGATAACCTTTACTTACATGAAAAACTAATACATTTTCATTTGAAATCTGACATGTATCCTAGAAATCCAAAATTTATAGACCGCTCTGGCAGCATAGCAATAGTTCTGATAAATTTTGAAGAAGTAATTTTTATTAAAATAAAAAACCATGGAGGAGATACATGGACAAGCAACGAATACATTAAAATCTTAGATAAAGAATTCCCACAAGCTATTAAAAAGAAAAAACTTATTGGCATAAAAAGCGATAATTATACAAAAAGGGAAATAAATAATTTAAGAAATAAAGGAGCAATATACATTACAGGAAACGAAAATGAAGACGGCTACTGCAACACACTAGACCCAATAAAATCTTTAAACAATAAAGGTAAATTAGATCAAACAAAATATTCACATCTAAAAATAAAAGAAAAGCTATTAAAAGACATAGAAAAGTTAAGCACCAACTTAGAAAATAGTTCACCAGAAGAAATCAAAATACAGATAAAAGAGCTGATATCTGATTTAGGCTCACTTTCCGCTTTTTAATGCGCTTTCGTACGTTAATGACAGAAAATAGTACTTCTGCAAATTTGTTTTCATTAACGTACGATTTTAGATTTTAAGAATTACATACAATTAATTACTAACTGGCTCATCAAACCAACCTTCAATATAAGTACCTTCAGTACCTGTTTGCTTCACTCCACAGTAGAAATTGAGGTTCGTATCTCCAAGATATCCAGTAACTTTCTCCGGTGTATCTGTCATCGGTCTAAGAGTCTGGCCTGATCTATTTTTAATCGTCTCAAGACATTGTGACATGGAGCTAAATTTTCCACCCATTAGTTGAGTTTCAGATTCAGCACTACAACCAACGATAAAAAGAGTAATACTTGCTAATAGAATGTTTTTCATAGTTAT
>NZ_VPEJ01000046.1:0-6459 GCF_013417245.1 Acinetobacter sp. YH16042 | reverse complement strand
CAGGAAAATAAGCCATTGAATATAAAAGATAAAAATGTCTTGTTTACAATAGAGTGGGGGGGGTCAGCCTGCCGCCTTGGGCCGGGTGATGTCGTACTTGCCCGCCGCGAACTCGGTTACCGTCCAGCCCAGCGCGACCACTTAATATGAATATTGCAACCTTAAAAACTGCTGAAATATTTAAAAAACTCCCTCATTTATTTAAGTCTAAGTTTATATTTTTTTTCCTAGGCTTTTGGTTGATGCTAACAGCATTTCACTATGTCGATATTGTACCTAGTGATGATTATTTAATAATCTCAAAAGCCTTGGGAATACTTGCTTTGATCACCTATTTTTTTGAAAGAAAATAGGTATTACCCTTTGAAATCAGTATGTTTACGCAATGCTGTAAATATCCGTTTTGCAGTTTCTTCACGTACTGATTTTGGGTCTCTCAAAATACCGGCAATAAACAGAGTAAAAGCATCGTATGTCGGGAATGTAGAAAGGTCAGATATGTCACTTACACGACTTAAAATAGCACTATATTTGCTGATTTGAGCATCTGTTAAATCGCAGAACATATCTATTGTGTTCGGGTCCCGAGCTTGTGTCGTTAGAGTTTTAGGTTTTGGTTTCTCTTTTACAGTGAACTTAAAGCCGACTACAGAACGCCCCTGCTTTATATTCTCATAGCTGAGGTTAATATCCGTATTTTGATTAATTTCATCTAATGAGGGTTTAATTACCCTTTTTTTTAAATTACTTAAATCTTGATACGACTCAGGTAAGCCAAGCTGTTCAAAAAGATCATTAAGGCTGATTTGAAAACCGCCCATCACCTGATGTTTCTTAGCTAAGTGATAGATGTCTAGTGAGTAGTCTTTCCGGAGCCGTAATACAACCTCTTTTTTATATTTTGTATAAGGATTTAAAGCATCAAACTCCCTAAGAAGAAGAAGGACTTCATCAGTAAAGTAGAGTTCTGAACCCCCTTGCCCTACTTTATAAACAACCTTGTTCAACCATCTTATTTTCACCCGATCCCCATTTTGTGCTGTATATCCGAAAAATCGGGTAAAAAGACGCTCTGACGCTGTTTCTAGTGCTGTGTATGCGGTTGAAAGATCGACATTACACTCACGTGAAAATTCATGAGATGAGATAAAAATAGGTTCATTACTTGATATTTGTGTTGTTCTAGCAAGCGGCGTAGACATGATAAAAAGACGTTTTTCATCAAGGCTCATTCCACGAAAGCATTCAGCAACTCGGTTTTGTAAGACAACCCAATCTTTCGGATAATGTTTCTTTAGATCTACAGCCATATAAACAGCTCAAAAATAATAAATCGGTTTGTTTTTATACTAAGTACATTGTTTGAGTCAATACTTTTTTACAAATTAAAGTACATACATAGGTTTGTACTTTAATACTTGGCGTTTGTACTTTTTAAACTTGGCGTTTGTACTTTTTAAACAGTGTTTAACTTGGCGTTTGTACTTTAATACTTGGCGTTTGTACTTTTTTAAAGTTTGAAAGCCATGTTACACGTGGCTTTGAGGGGGGGCTAAAAGTATTTAAAAGCTTCTTAAAAGAATAAAAAGGAGCAGGGGAGTGAAAAACAGCCCTATGGCACTCGCTTCGCTCGTGGCATTTTGACCTCGTTTCACTCGGTCTTGGGGGCTGTTTTTTGGTGACTGCTTTCGAGGATTCAAAAAAGCAAAAGCGGCTATGAATTCGCTTCGCTCATAGAGCTTTTTTGCTCGCTTCGCTCGGTCTAGGTGCAAATACCAGCATTTGATTTAATTCCTTTTGTCTTTTTTATTTTTTTAAAGCAGTTTTTCAGAGGGTCGAGGCTCAACTTTTCTTTGTGTCACTCGTAGACACTCGTTAAATATACCGTTTAAATGCAAAAAATAAGGGTTTTTAGCTACTTTAGGTGTTTTTTTGATATTACCTACATGAAGTAAATTAAAGTGCCTTAGAAAGCAAAATAGAGAGATTTAGGAACTCACCTCGTTTAGTTGTTTTGCCGCAACCGAGGGAGTCATATCTCACTTTCGTAGAGTTCACGTTGTTTGTCGAGTAGAACATGGGTAGGCAAATACCCAAGTCATTATCACAATACGTCGTTCTTTATACTAAAGAATGGAAAAAACTCATCTTAACGAGGACTCCCGCTAATTTTTCTAAATTAGTTAAATATTCAATTAGTTAGAATTGAAACTATGAAAAAAATCATGCAGTACACAAGACTATGCTGCCGTATTTTCTTTTCTTTCATTAACGTTTGCTTAGTCCTGACTTAGATCGGGAGACCAATCCCGACCTATCAGAACAAACAATGGCGACCAAACCATTTTTAGCTATGTTTCGCTTTTTTAGATAACAACATAAAACCGACTCGGATTTTCGACAACACTACTCCCTTTACCACCCTTAGCAGCCACGCCACTGGTGAGTTCGCAATGTTTAATACAGCATCGACTTCGTTATTTTCATAACTTATACGACCTACTCATCCTCTCTCCCTCTCCATGCCTTGCCGTGACAACTCAATGTCTAAGCATGGAGATTCCCAAGTTATTTCTAACGATCTTAGCAATTGAACGCCAATGCTCTTTTGTCTGTCAGTGCTTCCATTTTCCCCACCACGCGGTTCCTTAGATTTGGTGGATATGACTTTGAGACAAAATCTGAGCGTATGGCTCTTAATCTACACGTGTCTCCGGTTTATGCTTCCGGATGTATACTGTTTAAGCTATCCGTTGACCCACTTTGCTTGAGATGATCTCACTCAGTGGTGCCGCTGCTTCCAGATTTCTCCTCAGCTAGCCTGTAACATTGCTGTTACCTCAAACGCCATCAGTTGTGCCAATGAGCTGCGCTTCCCTCTTAGAGTGCATTTGCCGCAACACATTGCCGTTATTAGTGACCCTTAACATCCTGTCAGGGTCTCACGGTAATCGTTAAAACAGGGTTTCAATACAAAAAAAATTGTATCTAGTCAGGCTATATCTAACCTCACGACCACTTCACAATCATTCGATTGTTTATAGGCTCCCGTGTCCTTGTCGCCCAACCCCGTTTACAACGGATTGGATCGAAAAGGAGTATTACAACTCCCTAGCGCCCATCAGATCGTACCGAACGGGATTTCTCCAGTAGTACGCTCAATCGGTCAACTCAAAATGGCTAGTTCTGAATTGTGCGCTATCTAAAAAAACATGGCTTTAAGCAGGCTGTTGCCTGCTCAAAATCGCTAAAACGAAAATGGTCAGGCAGTTGGTCAGACTGCTTTAAGTCAATGAATATTGCGACTATAAACCAAGCAAAAACAGATGTAAATTCCGTCACCTAGGAACCACTTGATTGCACGATGACAAATTGTGTCAATTAAGTCCGACCAATGCCTTTGGCATTGGTAAAAAATCAAAATCGTTGAAAGCATTATAAAATATAGCTTTTAGTTAGAATAAATATTGCTTGATTACATAGGACTTTTTAGAATATTGTTTGATGACAATTGAACAAATATTGCTTGGTAACAATAAAATGATTCATTACAGCCCGAACAGTCGTTATACAGCGCAAAAAATTGTAGATAAAGTTGCAAACGGTGCGTATTTCTATAGTCACTTTACTATTGAATCTGATAACACGATGTTTGCAGATAAAATCCAAAAACTCATAAAAAAACTCAGCCAAAAATATTCTTTAGATTTAAGCCCACGACAAAGGACTTATCGTTTAAATAAAAAAAATGAGCCTATTGCGGATTTAATTATTCAAAAGCGTTATGACCAAGATATATGGGAATTTTGGCTGTTTGTGACAACTCCAAAAAGCAATGAATACAACACTCTTAAAAGCGAGGGGCAATTAAAGAAAATAGTCAAACAGCGAATATCAGAAGTTGAAACAACGTGGAATCGAGAAGAAGAACAAGAACAAATTTCATTGATTCAGACATATTTTAATGACCATGAAAAATTCAAATTTGTTTTACAAAAGCCCTTTTTAAAAGTTGCGTTTGGAAATGGGAAAAATGTTGAACTGGTGCGCCTTTCACACTCAAAAAAGAAATCAAAGAATTATCCTGATACGGAGAAAAGTGCAAAAAACTATACATGGACTTGGCGATTTGATGAGCCTAGCGTGCAGCTGATTAAAAAAAGCTATGTTGAAATTATAAATACACTTATTTCAAATAATGACAAAAGCGTTGGCATGTCTAAGTTGCAGTCATTTTATGATGATCTGAAATTTTACGGAGTCTTCAAAGGGAATCGGCACCAGATCGGACGATTGTTTGTTGATGCGGTCAGTTATCACTTCAAAAAAACAGGGAAAAACTTTAGAAAAATGGACTACTACATTCCTTTAGAGCTGAATTACCTGCCCCGAATTAAGAATTATGCAGATGATTTTATTCAGTATGTTTTCTTAAGAAGGATTTATGAGAGTGTTCAAATCAATTTGAATAAAGACGATGTAAATCAAGACACTTACACCGAACTATTTAACAAATATTTGGTTTAATAACAGGACTTAATAGGCAACGCCTCGCGCACCCGCTGGCGGCGCTTGCGCATGGTCGAACCACTGGCCTCTGACGGCCAGACATAGCCGCACAAGGTATCTATGGAAGCCTTGCCGGTTTTGCCGGGGTCGATCCAGCCACACAGCCGCTGGTGCAGCAGGCGGGCGGTTTCGCTGTCCAGCGCCCGCACCTCCACCTTGACGCAGTCATACGCCACCGGACCGAGAGGGCGGTGAATGGTCGCGGTGCGCGCAACAAAGGGCGCGCCCCGCGACCACCGGTCGGGGCTGACTGACGAGTCGCCGGGCGTCGCCACGGAGCACCTCATCGGGAACTTCGGGATCGGGTTACGACGGCACGCTCATGTCCTCGTCTGTTGTTCCTGCGTCACGATTACGATTCGTTGGACAATGGCGGTCGCAAGGCAGAGGCCGATGATCGCGAGGCCGCTACTTAGCACATAGGGTGATACACCGTGAAGGGCCGACGCGAAGCCCAGGCCCACGTAGACCGTGACACCTGCGGATCCACCGAGCTGGTCTGCGGCTCGCTGTACGCCGGATGCGACTCCGGCATCATCGTCGGTGACCTCGGTCACGGCCGCGTACTGCAATCCAACGAGGCCGAAACCCATTCCTGCGGCGATGAAGAGCATCGCGGGGGTTAGTAGCCAAGCGGGGGCTTCGAGCTGCGCGGCTGCCGCGATCACGATCATGCCTGCCCCTGCGGAACTCAGTCCCACGACGATGCAAGCACGCGCTCCCCAGCGCCCCAAGAGGCGAGGTACGACGGTCACGGCGACGACTAGTGCCACCGCAAGTGGCAGGAGCAGCAATCCGGATTCCAGCGGAGAGAGACCGAGTCCATCCTGTAGATAGAACGTGAACAGCAGAAAGGACGTTGAGAGCGCCGCGCTCAACAGTGCAGTCGCAAGATTTGCTCGCACTCGTGTCCGGTTGCGGAAGAAGGTCAGCGGAACCAGTGGGTTTGCGGCTCGGCGTTCCACCTTGACGAACAATGCAGCGGCGGCTGCCGCTCCCACCAGGGCAGCGATTGATGACCAGGGCACATCCCCATTGCTGTCCCCGGCCTCCACCACTCCGAAAGCGAACAGCAGCGGTGCGCTCGTCAGCAGAATCGATCCGAGAATATCCAACGGTGCGCGCTCCTGTGATCGGTCTCGAGGTAGCAGGGCGACAGAAGCGATCAGCACGAACAGGACGAACGGAACGGCGATGAGGAAGATCCATCGCCAACCGAGATACTCGGTGATGATTCCCGAGAGCACGAACCCCAGCACAAGACCGCAGCTCGCAACCGCAGCCCAGACGCTCAGGGCGCGGGTGCGCGCCCGCCCTTCGGGAAACAACAGGACGATGGTCGCCATCGCAGCGGGCAGGGCGAGGGCTTCCCCTACACCCTGCAACAACCTTGCACCGACGAGTAGCGGAAAGGTCTCCGCGAGGCCCGCCATCAGCGAGGCCGCTCCGAAGATCGCGGTTCCGATGAGCAGAAGGCGGCGGCGGCCGAAGACGTCTCCCAGACGTCCACCAAGCATCAACAGACCACCGCCTGTGATGGTGTAACCAACGACGACCCATGTCAGGCCGCGCGCATCAACGCCCAGATCGTTGCCGATAGAGGGCAGCGCCACGTTGACCACGGTGACGTCGACGGCGATGAGGAATTGCAGGATGGACAGACAAACAAGGACTGCCCAGGAACGAGCGACCGATACTTGCGCAGGCCGCGATGAAGAGGTGCTAAAAGACACAGAGAACTCCGTTGCTCGAATGAAGATCGTGCATGAGTATCATACGGATGCTCGGGTCGAAAGGGAATCCCCAGGCGAGTAACCTGTTTGCGGTGATCCATTAGCTGCAGGAGCAGAAGAGCATACATCTGGAAGCAAAGCCAGGAAAGCGGCCTAT
>NZ_VPEJ01000045.1:0-6546 GCF_013417245.1 Acinetobacter sp. YH16042 | reverse complement strand
TAATTATTCAGAAAAACTTTGATTAAGACATTGCGTTAAGGAAATTATGATATGGCTGATGAATCACAAAAGGTCAATAAAAATGGCAGACCAACGCTTGTTTTAAAAAGAGAGCATCTTGATAACGTTGTATCAGGAGTATCAACTGCATCTGATTGGGCTGGGTATGTAAAAGATACTGCAGATGTAATGAAAGCACAGAATTATAATATTAGATGGGGAGCTTTACATTCTAAAAATGTTCCCTTATTGAGTAAAGAGCGTTTAAAAAAAGCTACAGAATTTAAGGTGTATAGTAGAAAGTCTTCAGGTCATATCTTTAATGGAAATCAGCATACGAGTGTTCTGAATACAAAAAAAGCTGTAGAAAAAATTGATAAAATTGGTACTAAAGGTGGAATGGTATCAGATGGGGCAGAAATAATTTTAGCAATTCATGATGAGGATGCTGAAAAATTAGCAGAACAAACATCAAAGTTGGTGCTTTCAAAAGCTGGTGAAAAAGCTGGTGAAACATTAGCACTTGGAGTTGTTGGCAGATGCTCACAAAATGCTGTTCGTTCATTAGATCCGAGACAAGTTGGGGTTGGTTTAGCCCTCTGTGGTATCGCTGGCTTGTCAGTTAAGTACGGTATGAAGTCAGCTGGAGAAAATGCAGGTGAAGAAATTGGAAAAAGAGGTGAGGTAATAAAAGCGGCTGAAATATATATCAATGCTCAGAAGAAATTGAATGAAAATGCTGGGGAGGCAGAAAAGAAACGACGAGATAGAGAAATAGAAAAAGACCCTATGCTAGAATGGCAGATAAAATATTCTGACTAAGTGAATGAAAAATGAATGTAAAAAAAATAGCTTTTTTTTTAGTGTTTTTGAGTGTATTTAGTCTTAATGGTTGTACAAAGACTGTACCTCAGAAAGAAAAAAATCTTGTTCAATCAGAGTCTTTATATAAACAAGGTCAAAAATATTTTTTAGGTGATGGTGTAAAGCAAAACTTTCAAAAAGCTTTAGAATATTTTGAAAAAGCTGCAAATGAAGGTTCTGTAGTTGCTCAAAATGATTTAGCAGGTATGTACTTCAAAGGAATAGGTACACAAAAAAATGAAGCTAAAGCTTATTATTGGTTTAATGAAGCATCTAAATTAAATTCTTCTGAAGCTCAGTATAATTTAGGTGTAATGTATGACAATGGATATTATGTAGATAAAGATCGAACAAAAGCTTTAGATTATTATAACTTATCTGCAAAACAAGGATATGCTCGGGCTCAATTCAGCCTCGCTAATGCATATCTTGATGGAAATGGTATTGAAAAAGATATCAATAAAGCCATTAGTTTGTATACCGATGCGGCTAAACAGAATTTACCAGATGCTCAATACAATTTAGCCAACATATATGAAGAAGGAGCTATAGTTCCAAAAGATGAAAAAAAAGCGCTCGATCTTTATATACAAGCAGCAAACCAGAATTTTCCTATAGCTCAAAATAATTTGGGTTATATGTATGCGAATACCTATAATGATCTAGAAAAAGCAAAATATTGGTTTCAACGGGCATTTGAGAATGGTTATAAAGATGCTGGGGATGCACTAAAAAAAATAGAATCAATATCTAATTCTAAGTAGTGTAATTAGGCAAGTTAATATCAATATGATAACTAATATTAGTATGACTCCTTGCGCTTCAAACAAGATCAAAGCAATTAAAGATTTTCTAAATGTGAATTGATTTTCTTTGATTACAAACTTACTTTCATTACCTATGCTAGATATATAAACGGATAAAACTTTATCCGTATTATACTGGTGCCAGGCATTTTCTAATTTAACTTTTAGATCGTCACATGACTCTAATAACGTTATTCTATATATGCTTAAGACATTTTGAGCATTACGATAATAAATTTTGTTATGATATTTATACATGTATTCAACATTCATCTTAGCAGTTCTGTCTATACCTTTTCGCCAAGGTGAACTTGAGCAAGATATTTGTGTTTTTAAAATTTGAAATTTTTCAATTTTTTGCCATGTATTCAAATCTATACTTTTATTATCATATTTATTTGATTTTATTAAAGTAACTAAAATAATTATGAAGCCTATTAAAAGTAAAAAAAGTGAAAATCTTTTCATATAATTATTTTAGCTCTAATCAATGACTATATGTTAATTTCTTAATATCTAAAATTAACATAATACACCTTATACGAAATACTGTTTTTTATTCGATATAAATCATAAACTTATACTAAGACGTTCCAGGGTTCAGCGCACTGGAACGGCTTTTTTGTGACTATTCACGTTCCACGCCTATTCTTTGATCAATGTTTCACGGTTTTAATTAAATAAACTGAATAATTCAATCTGCACGATTTAAGCGATTATCTTGAATAAGATCATCCAATTTATCTTCTAAATCTTCAATCTTATATTTGAGCGATAAAATAGAATTTTTTAAACGCTCATTTTCAGGAGCATCAGGATTTTTTAATTGATTAAAAATTTCTAATAATTCGTTGCGATTAGTGCTTAACCTTTCAATGTCACTTTCAATAGCCATTCTTGGTGTCCACAGAGCAAGTAAACTTTGCTCATAGTCTTTGAGTTCTTGATGGCTCATTGCATCTAATTCAGCTCTAGTTTTCATGGTTTAAAATCCGTCTTGCTATGAAGAGCTTTAAAAATCCGCTTTGCTGTTTCCTCTCTTACACTTTTCGGATCTCGTAAGATGCCACTAATCCAAAGGGCAAAACTAGGATAGTCCTGGAAGTTACTTAGGTCTGATAGCTCAGAAAGTTTAGATAAAATAGCACTGTACTTGTTAATTTGAGCATCAGACAGGTTGCAGAATATATCTATTGTTTTTGGATCTCGCTCAGGAGCTATTAATTTTGGCTTAGATTTTTCTTTCACAGTGAACTTAAAGCCGACAACAGAACGTCCTTTTTTAACTGGACTATAGTCAACTGTTACATCGGTAAATTCATTAATTTCATCTAATGAGCTCTTCAAAACTCTTCGTTTTAAGTTCCTCAAATCTCTATAAGATTCTGGTAAACCAAACTCTGTAAACATTTCATCTAGCGTTAATTCAAAGCCATTTTTTGCCTGATTTTTTTTCGCTAAATGGTAAAAGTCTATTGAGTAGTCTTTTTTTAATTTTAGAACTACATCTTTTTTATAACGAGTGTATGGATTGTATTTATCTAAAATTTTCAACATCACCAAAACAATAGATGTAAACCTTAAAGATATCCCTGCATCTTCATAAGTAGCATCAATTACCCAGTTAGAGTAGACCTTTTTCCCCCTATCATTAACGTATGAAAAGGACCGATCTACTAGTTTTTTTGACGCATTTTCAATTTGTTTATAAGCAGAATTGACTTTGATACCACAGTCATCAGCAAATTGTTGAGCAGATATTAAGATTTGATCTTGTTCACTTGCATCGATATTTCTAGCAATCGGAGAAGCCATAATTAAAATTCTTTTTTCATCTACAGACATGCTTTTAAAGCATTCAGTAACTTTGTTTTGAATAGCCATTGTTGTTACTGGATAAGATTTATCATAACTATTTTCTTTATTCATTCAGATATCAAACCTTATAAAAAATGAACATGATTTTTGTACCCTTATGAGAAAACAATGTACACCAATAAACATAAGGGTACAATAATTTATTTGTACCCTTTATCATGCTATTTGTACCCTTTAATCATGCTATTTGTACCCTTTTAAACGATAAAATCATGCTATTTGTACCCTTTATCATGCTATTTGTACCCTTTTAACGCTTGAAACTATTGCTGCATAAGGTTTTCAGAGGGTCTAAAAGCTTTTAAAAGCTTTTTAAAAGAATAAAAGGGAATTTATTCCCAAAGTAAGTTATTAAAACTGCCCTTGGTACTCGCTAAAGCTCGTACTCTATTGAAGCTCGTTTCACTCGCTTCGTGGGGGCAGTTTTTTGCATATATGATCAAGGATTCAAAAAGCAAAACATGAATAATGCATTCGCTATGCTCATGCTTTTTGACGAGCAAAAGCATCAATACTTCGCTCGTAGACACTCGCTAATCACTGTCCCCAGTAATTCAATAAAAAACGGTTTTTCAGAGGGGGAATAAGCAACCTTTCGTTGTGTCACTCGTAGACACTCGCTAAAAGGCTCTCATTTGCGTTTTAAGCGATTTTATTTTTATCAACTATAGTTTTACTGTATTTCTATCAAAAGTCGCTAAAACCCCCGTTTTTTTGCGCTTAAATGGGATTGCTAAGGCGTGTAGTCATGGTTATTGTCATTTTCTGGCTTTTTAGGCTCATTTCTCTGCTGTTTTTCTTGTTCTTGGCGTCTTAAAAATGCCAAATGTTCTTGTTGCTCTCGTTCTTGTGCATAGCGTTGTTCTTGTTGCTCTCGTTCTTGTGCATAGCGTTGTTCTCTAGATTCACGATCTTTTCGGTCGTTTTCGAGCTGTATTGCTATTTTTTGGGAAAACTCTTGCTGCGCTTCGGTCTCAATTTTTTTTGTAAAAGCCGCATGCAATTCTTGGATTTTTAGATCTTCCATTTCTTCTGCATATAGTCGCTTTTGTTTTTCACCATTTTGAGGACTAAAGTATTTATTTCCATAGTTATCTTCTTCAAATATATAACTATTTATGATCTCCAGTCTTTGATCGCGTACATACTCTTGATACTCAGTTTCTCTGCGTGATATTTCAGAAATTTGATGATCTATATTTGAAATTTGATCATTAAGTTTTCGTTGTTTAACAGTGATGTTCGGTTCGTCAAGTTTTGCAAAAGACTTTTTAGGCTGGAGCAGCTGATTTTCTTCTGTCCATTTATTTAAATGATCAGAATATCTCTCTTTTTTTTCTATTTCACTAAGACCAGAAATATGCTTTTGGATGTCTAGTTGGGTGTTGTGTTGGTCGATCAGGTCATTTATTTGATTGATCCATTTTGTTTTAAAAAATAAAGGCTCTTTTTTGCGTAGTTCTGATATTGCAGAACTCATCGTGTCTAATTTTGTTGTTAATTTTGATAATTCTTCATTTTGGAATTCATAAAGTTTCTGAGAAGTTTTTTCTGAATACTCAGCTTGAGAGTATTGAAACTGAAGCTCACTTCGTACTTTTTGAACAAGATCCTCAGATACTTTGATGTTTTCATCCAGTGCGATGACCTTTTTGATTTTTAAATTACGTAGCTTAATTTCATCATTTTTCAGACTAATTTCTGTAAATATCCCTCGTCTCCGGAGGTATGTCGCTTGAGGACCTTCGTGCTGAGTTGCTTCTAGGTCACTTTCCTGGTCTTCATAACTTCTGTGATCGACACGTTCATCAAATCCATTTTGTTCCAGGTGATGATTGCATAACTCTGCAAATGATTCTCTCCAGTGGCTTACAGTTTCTGTGCCATTGTCACGACTGAAGTCCCTATATTTTTTTGCTGAAAAGCCACCCTGCTCATTAATACTTCGGGTTGTGAACATGATGTGTGCATGGTAGTTGCGTTCATCACTTCCACTGTCTGTATGAGGTGCATGAATAGCAGCATCAACGATGACACCGTATTTTTTAACGAGGTTTCGGCAAAGTTCATTGAGCATATTTTCACGCTGTTCAGCGTTTAACTCACTGGGAAATGCAATCTCAAACTCTCTTGCAAGTAATGCATCTTTTCTACGTTCAACCTTTTCGACTTCATTCCAAAGTGTTTGGCGCTTGAGTAACTCAGTATTTGTATTTTCAGGTGCATAGATTTTTGTAAATTCGACACCAGTTTTTCTTGTGTAGTCTTGTTCTTTTCCATAAAAATCGCATACCAATTTTTCACTTGAACGATATGCAGCACAAGCAACGGCCGATCGTCCATTACCTCTACTAATCGTTTTAACTGAAAAATGATATATCGCCATTTTGCTTTTGCTCTTTATTTCGATTTATCGAAATTACCAACATGTATATGTTGGTCAGGGGATTACAAAGGGGATTTACCCCTTGTCGCACCATTGGATGAAATCCAATGGCTAAGTGCGCCCTTCGGGAAAACCACGATAGCATGGGCTGTCTTGAATTTCAATTCAAACAGACCTATGCTTGAGGGGGATTCCTTGAGATGGTGATGGTATGAGTGTTGAAACTTTAGAGCAAAAAATTGCAAAGCAAGAAGAACGATTAAGACAACTAAAAGCACAAAAACAAGCTATTGCTGCTCGTGAAAAAAAGAAAGTTTCTGATCAGCAACGTAAAGATGATACTAGACGTAAAATTCTACTGGGTGCTTGGGCTTTAAATAAATTAAAAAATGATGAATCGTTTAAGCAGCAATTAGCCGATTTTGAGCAATTTTTAAATACGGAAAATAAGACCGAAGAAAATAAGCAGAAAGATAAAGATCTTTTTAATGGATTTATTTGGGATAAGACCTAAATTTCGCATAAGAAATTTTATGTTAAATGATTGTTAGAAATGCCCCTTGATCGAGGCATTTTCTATAAAGAATACTAAAAAATAATTAAAGCCAACCA
>NZ_VPEJ01000044.1:0-6843 GCF_013417245.1 Acinetobacter sp. YH16042 | reverse complement strand
ACATTACCTTGATTTGCAGCCTTTTGATACCATTCAAAAGCGATGTGCTTATCTTGCTTTACACCATCCCCCTCTGAATACATATCAGCAATTTTCATTTGAGCTAAACTATCGCCATTCTCAGCAGACTGACATAAAGAAAAATCTTTAATCCCACAATCACTAGCTAAAACGGATAATGGAAATAAAAAGAACAATAAAAACAATAACTTCATTAAAACCCCATATATGAAAACAGAAATAACTATGGAATAATATTATTAAGGGTTTTACGCCAGAAACCCCAGAAAATTCCGTAACTAAAGACCATCTAAGTTGGATGATATTCGGGTTGATGTGAAATCTCCGAATGGAACACATACTTTAGGAACAGATGTAACACCAGTAAAAGCGGTTAATTTAATTGAAGAATGGCTAACTAAGCAAGGGTTAATGTAATGTCTAATGATAACTTAAATGAATTGTTAATGATAATTAACGAACCTAAATTTTTTGATTTTTTATTACATATAAATATTGATGACGCATTAGATAAAAGAGATGGCGATGAGTTTGAAAAACAGTGGCTAAATAGTTTTAATAAAATAAAAAATATATGTTTTCCTGACGATTGCATCGAAATAATAAATAGGATAAGAGAAGCTTCATTTAAGTTATCATTTAAAGTTTGTGGAGATAGTGATGTTTCCGCTTATATATCAGATGATTTTGAAATGATATCTAAGTGCCTGTTACTGAATGATTCTGAGGGTTGGCCTCTTAGTTACTTATTAAATAGATATTTAAAAGGTGAGTCTCCAGGGTAGTATGGTAAGTACTTGCTGGATTAAATATGCTCATATTTAATCAGTAAAAACTGAAAGATCTTTCAACCTTCCGGCTCATTAGCAGATGAATAGGTTGAATGAGGGCGAACCGCTCAAAACCCCCTCGCTACTTTGACGACTTGCACGGGAAAACGGCGTATTCAGCGCCGTTTTTTTATTGTTTGATAATCAGATAGGTGTCTTTTTTATCACCATATGACTGCCTTGTATCCACTTTCACACAAGGTTTTCCGTCACACGTGGAGATATCAGCCAGCGGGGCTTTTTTTTGCCAGACCGCTTCCATGCGCTGCATTTTTGCAATTCGGTCATAACCACTGTCGATAAAATAAAACATCCCCCAGAGACAGCCCCCCATAACAGCAACCATTGTCAGGGCGATATAAATCGCGGATTTCCACGTATAACGTGACATTTCACGTCGCATTGCACTCACGGATTCATTAGCTGCTGTAACCACCTGATTCAGCGCATTGACGGCGGGTTTCTGCTGCGCCAATCCCGTTTGTTTGAGTTCTTTTTCAACCTGAGTTAAGGCTGCATTCACCGATTGCCTGATCGTGTCGGTCATCTTACCGGAGGCACTGTCCAATTCATGGATCACCTGAGCCAATTGTGCTGTTTGGCGGCTTAATTTGGCGGATTCTGCCTGAAATTCATCAATCAACGCCGCCACACGCTTTTCCTGCGCTTGCTGATGCCCAATCAGCGCCGCAATTTTTTTAATCTCATCACTCATACAAAATTCTCTCTATCGTGAAAATGACCAGCCGTCATCCGGTTTCTGTCGCTTCTGCTCAGCGAGGCGCTGTCGTTCATTTTCCTGCTGACGCCGCTGCTCAGCCCAATACTCGCGTTCCTGCTGCTTAACCAGTTCCTGATGAATATTCTGAAACTCTGCCATCGAGTCATTAATCAAGGATTGAAGGTCAATCTCGTCTTGTATCTCACTCAAGGCATCATTGACCAGTGCGTTCAGCTTGTCAGACTCTTTTTCAAAATCAAACGTTCTGCCCTGAGTCGCATTTTGCATCACCTCGCATTTAGGTGTTTCAGTGACGTTATCGCGCTCTGCGAGGGCTTCCCGTAATGTCGTCGTGACATCAATGACGCAGTTACATTCATCACGACAGTGCTGAGCCTGTCGCTCCGCTTCTCTGCGCTCCATCAGGGCGTGTAACTGCGCTGTATTAAACTGCCTGACCTGTCCTGCGCCAAAATGTCGCTCCGGCTCACGCTCAATCCCCTGTGCTTTCAGGGAACGCGCATCAACGCGGTCAGCGTGCTGATACCGTTCAAGATACTTATTCTGTAAGTCAGCCCAGCGTTCTCGCTGGGCGATAAGGTATGCCTTGCGTTCGGTCGGCGTTTCGCCAAAACGAGATTTTTTTGCGCCGCCCCGTTCAGGGTTTTTCGTGTTAGCCCGTTTAAAATACAACTGCGGGTCACGCTCGATACCGTCATTAAGCCGTTCAGAGAACATAATATGCGCATGCGGTTGTTCACCGCCTTCAATCGCCGCTCTGGGGTTATGAATGGCAAATTGATAGGCGTGCCGGTCGCCAATTTCCTGTTGAATAAAATCACGAACAAGCTCAAGGCGTTGTGCGGGTGTCAATTCACGCGGCAGGGCAATTTCAATTTCGCGGTAGGTACAGCCGTTGGCACGTTCAAACGTGTCCGCGGCTTTCCAAAACTCGGACGGTTTATGCGCTGCCCATGCGGGCATATTGCCGGACTCTTGATGCTCAAGGTCGTTGTCTTTTTCACGGGCATATTTTCCCTCACGCGCAATATAATCGGCATGGGAAGTGGCTTTGCCTTTCCCGCCGGTTTTAACGCTGAGATGATAAGATGCCATGCTGTTTTCGCCCGCTGCAAGCGCGCACCGTTTCTGAATGAAGTGAAGAAACGTCTAAGTGCGCCCTATCAATAAAAAGATGATAGGGATTGTAGTGGAATTTGACCTGAGTTGCCAATCATGAGCATAATTATTTCATTCTAAAAGCTGCATGAGTGGTAAAGATGAAAAACGAAAAACAGGCTAAATGGGTGGCAGACAGAGTGCAAACTATCCGTGGTTTAAAATCACCGAATGAGGCACAACGCTTATTGGTGATTTTGCACGATAAAGCGGATAAAACCGCCCAAGAAATAAAAACGCTCTCATTGTTAATTCAGGCAGAGCGGGCAGCAGAAAAAGCACAGGAAGCCCGCACAAAGGTGATGAATCTTATTCAAGCAGAGAAGCGTGCAGAAGCCAAAGCGGCCCGTAAAGCGCGTGACCATGCCCTTTATCAATCGGCGGGATTACTCATTATGGCAGGGTTAGTGGACAGTCAAACGGGTAAACCGGTAGATGACCCCGCAAAACTACTGGGGGCATTAGTCAGCTTGCATGAATTATCCCGTGACAATCCCAAATGGGAAGAATGGAAATTTAAGGGGCAAGCATTACTCAATCAAAAAAAGGAAGATTAGAACAGGGTGTTAATACCCTCTAAAACGCCACAGGAAGTCCGTGGTGAGGTTTTATTGGCTCGATAATGGAATTTATCACCCAATACTGAAAACGTGGCTCAGAAGCTCAGACAGCTCCTTCCTGATTGAGCCGTGAGCGAAGCGAACCCAATGACACGGAAAAAACAGCGGCGCAGTGGCTGGATGGTCGTAGACAAAAGAAATGTTCAACGAGTTGCCCGAGCAAAGCGAGGGAGCTACTGAGGTGTTTTAGGTTTGTCTGAAAAGGAGCAAACGTTGTTTGCGACATCCTTTTAAATATTACGAAGCGTGATGTATCTGACAACTTTGGTTGAGTTATTCACAGGCATTTCCCTTTTTAACTTGTTTTTTTGTTTTTTATCTTGTTTTCGGGTAAAAAAAACTCGCTGTAATCAATAACTTACAACAACATAGATGGTGCTTTTTACGGTAATAGATGGTGCTTTTTACGGTAATAGATGGTGCTTTTTACGGTAATAGATGGTGCTTTTTACGGTAATATCCACACGCATTGATGGTGTTAAAATAAAACATACCATTAATGGTATTAGTGGTGTATATTTATTTAACACCATTAGGAGGTCTTTGATGAATAACCTAGTAGCCTACAAATCAAATGCTCTAATTGAAGCTAGTTATAAACTAACTTTGCAGGAACAGCGGGTTTTATTAATGTGTATTGGTAAGTTGAATCCCAAAGATGAGTCCCCTGAGAAAACCTTTGAGTTAACAGCCGAAGAGTTTTATCTAGCTTTTCCTAATATGGGTACAGGTAATGCAGAGAGACATTTACAAGATGCAGTAGATAAATTAGCGGAAAGATGGATACAGATACATTGGAAAAATAAAAAAGAAGAGATCCGATGGATTCAACAAAAAGCAAAATATTTTGGAGGGGAAGGTCGAATAGAGTTAACTTTTTCTGACTCAATAATGCCATACCTAACTCAGTTAAAAGGACAATTCACCAGTATTGCAGTTAAAAATGTGTCAGCTCTTAAAAGAACATATAGCATTAGGATTTATGAGCTATTAATGCAATTTAAAGCCACTGGAGATAGACTAATCAATGTTGATGATTTCCGCTCAATGATGGGAATAGATAACAAATATTCAAAATTCTCAGAGCTTAATAAGTTTGTAATAAAACCCGCCATAAAGGAATTAAATGATAAGAGTGACCTAATGGTAACGGTTGATATTGTAAAAAAAGGTCGAACAGCTAACGCGCTACATTTTCAATTTACACAAGATAATCAAATAAAAATATCAATTTGAGGATGAATAATGGCTCTGGTATCGATCAGTGAAGCTTCACGATTAACGAAAAAAAGTAGAACAACTGTTCACCGTTACATATCAAACGGAAAATTGTCCATATGTACAGATGAGAATGGAATAAAAAAGATAGATACATCAGAGCTTTTACGAGTTTTTGGCGCATTCAAGTCTGTTCATCATGAACAGAGTGACACTGTAATAAATGAACAACATGCAACACCTAACGGAACAAGTGAAACCAATAAAACAAAGCAACTAGAACAGGAAGTTGAACACCTGAGACAACTCGTTACAGCTCAACAGTCACATATAGACAGCCTAAAACAAGCAATGCTATTAATCGAATCCAAGCTGCCGACAACACCCGAACCTGTTATACCAGTACCAACAAAAAAACCGTGGCAATTCTGGAAAAAATAGCCGGTTGACGTCATTTTTACCGCGAAACCCAAACCGCCGTTTTGATAACAAATCACTAACACAAAAATGGGGCTTTTTACGGGGAGAAGATAGGGAGTTTTGAGCGGTTGAGGGGAATTTTAGGTTGAGTGCCTAAATGGCGTTACGCTTAAGCACCTTTATGTTAAATTATAGTCATTGACCAGATTTTTAAAAAATCAAATAGCAAAAATTATCATACTGAAAACCATCATCAAATTGGATAAAGACTTTATGAGTTCATTCTTTAATAGTTATTTTAATTGTTTCCGTAATTATTTTAATTTCAAAGACCGATCTTCTCGTCAGGAATACATCGCATTTATAATAATTAACCCTATACTGCTATTAATTATTGAAAGATTTACATTGATTGCATCAATATTTTATTTAATAATTTTTATTCCAGAAATAACCGTATCTATCCGTAGATTACATGATGTAAATTACTCTGGATGGTTTCTCATTACGCCATATTTATTTTTTATAATTGCATTATCATTCACCTATATAGGCGGTAATTTATTCGGAACGATAGGATTAGTAATAGGAATGCTAGGAATACTTTCCTATTTAGCACTCGCAATCTTAATGATATTTTATAAAGGTGATATTGGTCAAAACCGATTTGGTAACAACAAAGTAATCAAAAAACAATAAAACAGCAATTCAAACGTCAGATAATTTTGTCATATTTCAAACCGGTAAATTTTATTATGTTTATTCACCGGTTTGAATTGTAATAATTTAAATGGAATTATTTTTTTTCATTAATTATAATGTTAGGGAGTATGGATGGAAGGGTTTTGCAAATATCAACCCATGTCTTTTTATTCCTGACTTCCAGGACATAACGAATATCATTTGTATTAACCGTAATTAAATTACCAGTCATTACTGTTGATGAAATATCAATAGAATTGATATCACGCAAAAAACAAACAGTTCTATTTCCTTTTTTTTTCATGAAGAAAAAAGAAAACCATCCACCAAAAAGAAAGTAAATTAATGACATTTTCTGCTCATAAATTAAACTACTTTTGGTTTCATTCACATCTATCTGACTTACTAATCTAATTACTTTTTTCTTCATATTATTCTCGTTGTATATTAAACTTACAATTACTATATCATTATAACAAATACAATTAATTATTACATTCTAATAATTAATTTGAAAATTTTGTTAGCACATCATTGGGGCATTATTTTTTGTCTACTTTAGAACAGGCAAAATCAAAACCATTATCACAAGATTCCTTGAACCATAATTGACTCTCAGAAATATCTTGCTTTACACCAACTCCGTTCAAATACATATTACCAAGAGCGTATTGAGCAGATTCACTTCCTTTATTTGCGGCTTTTTTGCACCATTCAAAGGCTAAATCATCATTTTGATCAGTTCCTATACCTTTACGATAAAAACCACATAATATTGCTTGTGATGAAACATCGCCTAGTTCAGCTGCTTTTTGATAAAAATTGAAAGCCATAACCTCATCTTTTTTCACACCATATCCAACCAAATACATTTGACCTAATGAAATGATAGCTATTATGTCACCCTGATCAGCTGCCATTTTGTAAAACTTCAATGCCATTGGTTTACTAGAATTAACGCCTGTACCATAAAGATACAATGAACCTAAAATACTCTGAGCTTCTACATTACCTTGATTTGCAGCCTTTTGATACCATTCAAAAGCGATGTGCTTATCTTGCTTTACACCATCCCCCTCTGAATACATATCAGCAATTTTCATTTGAGCTAAACTATCGCCATTCTCAGCAG
>NZ_VPEJ01000043.1:0-7160 GCF_013417245.1 Acinetobacter sp. YH16042 | reverse complement strand
AACCTCATTTCACGTTCAGCCATACGGTCTAAACGACGTTTTAGGTTCTGTATTTCATTATTTTGACGAGTACGCCGGTCTATCTGACGTTCAACTTTGTTTGTTAAGGCTGTTTTGGTCTTTAAAGTGGTTGATTCATCTTCTGCAAACTCTTTGAGATAACGACTTAACAGTGATTCTTCCAAGTCAAAGGGCATATTTAAGTCTTTTTTGAGCACTTGGATGATGGATTGATAGGTCAAACCATCTTTTTTTAGGCGTAAAACATCGTCTAGATGATTTCTCAGCCACTTTTTCTTATTGAACGAAGGTTTATTTTTGATCACTTGAAAGCCTTAATTTTGTTGACGCTCTAAAATCGGTTTTCAACCGATTTTTTTAAGACACACCATACGCACCTTACAGGATGCCACTAAAAAAATTTAGATTTTTTCAGGGTATTTCTTAAAATAAATATATGATTTAAAAATATAAAACAGTAATTTTTATGTAAATACTTCCAAAAATTGCATAACTTTTTACAAGTGATTGATTTTTTTATTTATAGAATTTTAATACGTTTTATAAGGAATCTAGTGCTAGCTGAAAATAGAAAAGCCACCCTGAAGGTGGCTCAAAATTAGTAGCCTAACTCTTTCTTAATCAAATTATGTAAATCTTCATCCGATAAAGTATTGAGCTGACTAACAGCAGCTTTAAGAATGATAGACCGATTTGCTTTAGCAACACGACATTTAACCTTCAGATCATTAATTTGCTCACTTACATCTTCTGTTAACGAAAATGTATATCTTTGAAATTTAGCATTTGATGGGGTTAGTTCCTGAACATTTTTTGATGCACCAGAGATAAAATCATTCACTAATTTTTCATTTTTAGAAGTTTGCTCTTCTCTTTTTAAACCTTTTAAAGCCATTAGAGGTCTCCTAAAAACTCTTTAGCGATTTGTTCAATTTCTTGTTTGGCTTTTTCATCAGATGACATTTCAAAAACGGATAATCCATTTTCATCAGCATCATCATATATATTTCGATTACACGTAAAATTATTCAATGGAATGAGATCAAACGATTCACATGCTTCTTTAGCATCTAAGATGCGTTGAACTTGACTCGGTAAAGTTGGACATTGAGTAATGACTGCTCGTGTATAGAGTTCAGGATTCACAGCTTTAGCGAGACGTATTAATTTTTCGACATGCACTAATGTTTTGAGATCTCGTCTTTTAGGACGGAAAGGCAAAAGCATATGCGTGGAAACAGTCATTGCAGAACGTAGGGCTTCAGAATCCTGTCCACCAGCATCAATAATGATATCTTGGTATCGCTTAGATAAGTCCATTAGGATTTGTCGAATGTTCCCTGAAGCTTGTACTGATGGAATATTTTTTACAGCTGAATTTTCATCACGTTCTTTGATCCAATCAGTTGTCGTACCTTGTGGATCTGCATCGAGTAATAAGATATCTCGATTACTCGCTTGTAAATAAACTGCTAGATTTTGGGCTAAACAACTTTTGCCAGATCCACCTTTTTCACCACCAACTAATATGATCATTTTTATTTAACTTACGTAACTTATTTAACTTAAGTATATTCTAATAATAGAGAAGATCAATGTATTCACATAGTTAACTTTTTACGTAACTTAAATAACTTATGTAACTTACGTAAGTTTATAAAAAAAGTTTTATCTTATATATACTTTTTGATTGAATTGAAAAACAAAATAGATATATTGTATAAACTACAGATATGAAAAAGCCCCGTAACTTTCAAATCTTGGCGGAAGAGAAGTTACAGGGCTTGAATTCTTAGAACATGCTTGCACATGAACTGTATTAATAATACATGGTCATTGTGCATTTGCAAATAGTGAAGATAAGCAAATGCAACAATTATCTTTTCTGCTTGATCAATTTCAAGACAGATTACCTAAAAAGCCTTACTGTGCAGATAATTTGGATTATGGTCTGATGATCATGCCTAAAGAAATTTCTATAAAATACAGATATATACAGCCAAACAGTCCTTATTATTTACATTATCTAGTATTTGATTTGGATTATGAGGCTTCATTATCAGAAATATTATATGGACTAGTAGGAGTACCATTACCAAACTTAGTAATTGCTAATCCTTACAATGGTCGTTCTCATATTTTATTCCAGTTAAAAACACCGATTTATACCACTGATGCTAGTCGTCAAAGACCAATTCTCTATGCAAATGCCATTCGACATAAACTTGGAGAGTTGTTCAAAGCAGATCCCGCATATACACATCTAGTAGCTAAAAATCCTATGTCTAGTTTTTGGAAAACTACGTGTTTACGGGAAAAACCTTATACCTTAAATGAGCTAGCAAGAAACTTAGACTTAACTTGGAATGATGCTAAAAGAGAAATTAAACAAGATGAAGCGATAGGTTTAGGACGTAATTGTTTTGTATTCCATACAGCTCGTCATTGGGCATATAAAGAAATACGGAAGTATAGAGGGAGTACATATTCTGTTTGGCTTGAGAGTGTAATTCAGCATTGCGTGAAGCTAAATCAGGGTTTGATTCAACCTATGACCTATGGAGAGGTGAAAGGCATTGCTAAGTCTATTGCGCGCTATTGTTGGAAAAAAGACCCATATTGTTATCAGGAGTTCATTGATCGCCAAAAATATAAGGGGCGATTGGGTGGCATTAAAGGTGGAAAAGTAAGATCTGCAAAATATGATGAGCTGAGGAGGCAGGCAAGGGATCTACATTCACAAGGTTTGAGCTGTAGAAAAATTGCAAGTGAACTCTGTGTATCTAAATCAGTTGTGGCTACTTGGATAAAGTGTCCAAGTGAGCCTAAATCAGATATTAGCGCTTTGGAAACTACTTTTGGTTTGTTTTCTTAGTTAAGTGTCCAAGTGAGCCTAAATCAGATATTAGCGCTTTTGGGAGTTTTTTTTGTTACCTATATATTCTTCTACTTCAAACTTTCAGTTAAAAGCAGATCATAGTTTCATTTCTAAGAATGCTTTGTTTGAATTATACGAAAGTTTTGTCTTCTATAGTTATAATGGAAGACAAGATCTTGCTTATTGTACTGAGGTACATCTTAGTGATGATCCTTATGTAACCCTATATTCTGTTCAATATGAAGAAAAATTTAGGCATCTTAGGATCAGAGATTTTGATTTCATCTATGGTCAAAGTTTTGATGAATTGAGAAAAAAATTTATAGTCTGAATTGATAAATGCCTCTTTAAAGTGGCATTTTTTTTGAACCAAATTTCGTATAAGAAACTTTATGTTAAATGGATAAGGCTGAAAAAACATAAAATCTTTTTAAATTAGATAAATTTTAGCAAAGCATTAATTTACTCGTTAATATTTGGGTTAAACTTAAAAAAGGAGTATAGCAAAATTGATGGAATCAAATGCCTTCACCAAAAATCTTTTTTCAACGTCTTGATGGCGCTGATTTTGTTAATGAATTAGCTACAGCCTCTTTTAATTATAATGAAGGTATCATTAGTGTTGCTTTTGCGCGAAAAAATGGTGCTGATATCATTTGTAATAATGTTCTAAACAATAAAAAAATAATATTTTTCATAGGAATAAATAATGGAGTAACGTCTAAGCAAGCTTTAGAATATCTTCTAGATAAGAATGTACATCAAGATATTTATTTGGTTAATACTGGTACTCCCCAACAGATTTTTCATCCTAAAGTTTTTTGTTTCTATGAAGAAGCTTCAAAGGAAGGAGTATTGAGTGTTGGAAGCTCCAACCTAACTTCTGGAGGATTTGAAACCAATATTGAAGCCAATATTTTATTGTATATAAATCATTCTAATTGGGATTTAATACAAACAATAATGATGAATTTAAATATCATAAAGGCTGATTGTATTCATTTAAAAAGTAAGCATCAGTTAGATAATTTACTAAATAATGGTTTTCTAGAGGATGAAAGTAAGAAAATTTTTGTTCCTGTTAGAAATCATATAGTATGGAGTCCTAGCTCTCCAAATATTCCAAAAGTTAAACTAAAAACAATAGTTAAGTCACAGAAAGAACCTACTAGTACAGGTACAGTCTCACCTACTAGTACAGGTACAGTCTCACCTACTAGTACAGGTACAGTCTCACCTGCCAGTACAGGTACAGTCTCACCTACTAGTACAGGTACAGTCTCACCTGGTATCCAGACAATTTGGTTTGAAACGAAGCGAATGACTGGTGGATCAAGAAATATTTTAGATTTATCAATGAAATCTTTAGTTGAAAGAGGAGATCCGAAAGGAACTATTTTTGAATTTAATGATTCTAAGTTGATGCTAGGTACAGTGTATTTTTTTGGAGTAGATCCTTTAAGTAGTCATAAACGTAAACTAATTACATTAGAGTTTGATGGGGTTGATTATATTGGCAATGAGATACTCTTCCCTACAGGAGATAATGCAAATGGTACGTGGCGCCTTCAGATTAAAGGAGTAAGCTCTAATAATATAAAAATTACAGATGCTTTTAGAGCAAAAGAAGAAGGATATTACTTAGTCGAAAAAATAATAACCTTTACTAAGATTCGTGAAGATTACTACTCTTTATCTGTATATTCAGAATCAGAAATGGCTAATTTTAAATTATCTTCACGAATCTTAGGTAGGAATGGTTCTTCAAAAAATGCTAAGCAATTTGGATTATTTTAAAAACGGCTTAACCATTCTTGGTGCTTATTTTTTCTAGCTCCGCTAATGCCACCATTTGCACCACCAAAGTTAAGCATAATTGTATCTTCACTTAATGGAATTCCTTCAGAAATAAATAAAGGAACATTATTTATTTCTCGAAATCGCTTAACGAAAAAGTTTAAATCAAAACTGTATGCGTATCCTGTTGTATGTTGATATGGTGGATCAACATAAACAATCGAGTTTGTAGGAAATGGAATACTGAGTAATTCCATAATATCCATATTGAAACAAGTTACTCCACTCATTTTGTTTACAATAGTATTTATTCTCCGTCTTAATTCATTCGGAGATGGTTGCATAGCATTTGCAGGACTACGACGAATACTTGTTTCAGTTGGTTCCCAATAGTCTCTAAAACAAGCATTTGCCCAATTTTTTTCCTTACGATAGATTTGTTTTCCACCAAAGGAACAAGCTTGAAGGATTGGATAAAGTTCCACTTCATGTTTATCTATTGGTAGTTTAGAAAGAGTAGATAAATGCTCTTTAAAATCTTTTTGACTACTAGGTAACTCTGCTAAAAATTGATCAAAAACATCCATATTAAAAGTATTAGATCCTATAGCTGACCAAAAAGCCCCCCAAGAACTAATATCAAGCATAGAGATACGTGTTGGATCTATACCTCGATTAACTAATTCAATAGAAATTGCACCTGAACCACAACATAAATCATAGAATTGAGTATTGGAGTCAGTAGAAGAGTTTAGAATTACATCAACTATTTGAGATGCTACACGTTGTTTACCACCTTGATATGAACAAGGCACTCGTAATATTGAGCTCATCAACATTTCCTTTGAATTAGAATTCTTGCATAAACTCTTTGACCATTGATTATACCGACCCCTCCTCTATC
Source organism: Acinetobacter sp. YH16042 (assembly GCF_013417245.1). Classification (NCBI taxonomy): domain Bacteria; kingdom Pseudomonadati; phylum Pseudomonadota; class Gammaproteobacteria; order Moraxellales; family Moraxellaceae; genus Acinetobacter; species Acinetobacter sp. YH16042. The sequence continues at coordinate 1,560 of NZ_VPEJ01000043.1, read as the reverse complement.
CTCAGAGTGTTGTAAGTATTTTACTTGTGAAAGAACATCAGAAGGTACATTGGAACGTGCATTACCATTAGCAAGCATTACAATTTCAAATTGATCTGGATTATATTTATCAAGGAATGTAATAGGTACACCCATTAAGCCATCATAATCTACTGGAATATTTTGAGTGCGGTTAACCTCAATGGCATCATAATTTTCATATTTTGGATAATCATTTGAATTATATGCTTTAGTTAAAACTAAATTTTCATGACGTCTAGTGGTATCTAAATTAGTAAACCAACGAACACCTTTGACTCTAATAAAGCGGCGCCCTGTATCATCTATCCCACAATTACTTGCATTTAATGGATAGTCATCAGGAACATAAAACTTACGATCTCCTGATCTTATAGAATCACCATACCAAATTTTATTATCACGAAAGAGTGGGAATATTTCCTTGCATGTTGATGCATTCATATTTCCAAGAATAATAAACTTTTTTTTATGCTGCATTAGCAAACTAATATATTCACGGAAAAGACTGAAGGGAGGATTAGTGACTACAATATCTGCTTCTTGTAATAGAGTTTCACATTCTTTTGAACGAAAATCACCATTACCATTTAAATGTACAAGAGAGTTACTCGGTATAGCAAATAAAGATTCTAAGTCTAAAGAACCATCAGGTCTTTCTAAACTATGGTTAGGTACCTCTTTTACTACTGCTTTATAGGCACTAGTTCCCCCATTTAGAGGATATTCTTGGCCTGCTAAACTAGATTCTGAATAGCAAGTGGATATTAGACCCGCTAATTCTAAGTCATCGAAATGAAGTATAAAGAATCTAAAGAAAGCTGATTCAAATGGATCATCACAATTACAAAGTATAGTTTTTCCCTTGAAATGCCTTCTATGGTTCATCATTTCCACAAAAACATCTTCATATTGAGTGTAAAATTCATCTTTTTTAACAATAAATGCATTATTAAGAGTGGCATTTCCAGATTTCAATTGAACTATTGGACGCTCGATATTTATATCAAATGGCATCTTTCCCTCACGAACAACAGTTTTAAGAAATGTATTAATCGCTGTGGACATGCTAATACCAATTTCATCAAATATTTTGCTAGCACTTTTTTTAACATCTAGATCAATACGGATTGTAGTGGTTGGTTTGATGGACATCTTTGGGCTCCAATAGAGAAATACAATGTAGCACAATTTAGTGCTGTAATCTCTATATAGAAGCATTGGTAATACTAGGATGATTATTAAAACACCAATCTTATTATTGAGTTTTCCTACAATTAACATAATACGGATTATGCGAAACGAGAGCCTACTGCTCTCGTTTTTTCATTCTAGAACTGCTAAACTTCTTATACGCCATTGACGTACTTCAACCTATGTTATTCATTGAAACCAGTATTTTTACCAAGCAAATTAAAGAGCTTGTGAGTGATGAAGAGTATCGTCAGCTCCAGCAAGATCTCTTGGTACAGCCTGATAAGGGCGACTTAATCAAGAATGGCGGTGGAATTCGTAAAGTACGCTGTACTCAAGGCAATAAAG
>NZ_VPEJ01000042.1:0-7523 GCF_013417245.1 Acinetobacter sp. YH16042 | reverse complement strand
GACACTCAGTTCCGGGTAGGCAGTTCGCTCCAAGCTGGACTGTGTGCACGAACCCCCCGTTCAGTCCGACCGCTGCGCCTTATCCGGTAACTATCGTCTTGAGTCCAACCCGAAAAGACACGACTTAACGCCACTGGCAGCAGCCACTGGTAGAGGGTGTACAAGAGATTACTGATGCAGAGTTCTTGAAGTTAGAGCCAAACTACGGCTAAACTGGAAGGACGAATTTGGTGGCAGCGGTCTTGTACACCCTGTTACCACGGTTCAGAAGTTCCCCAACTTACTGAACCTTCGAAAAACCACCTCCCCAGGTGGTTTTTTCGTTTCTGGATAAGAGACTACGACGACAGACGGACGATCTCAAGAAAATCCTCTCTAACAGGTTATATTCAGAGTAAAAAAAGTGAGCTTAAATATGGCTTTTTCAATAGCAGAAGTGCGCGAGGGGCGTATCGGTTCTTGGTAATGACTCCAACTTACTGATAGTGTTTTATGTTCAGATAATGCCCGATGACCTTGTCATGCAGCTCCACCGATTTTGAGAACGACAGTGACTTCCGTCCCAGCCTTGCCAGATGTTGTCTCAGATTCAGATTATGTCGCTCAATGCGCTGAGTGTAACGCTTGCTGATAACGTGCAGCTTTCCCTTCAGGCGTGATTCATACAGCGGCCAACCATCCGTCATCCATACCACGACCTCAAAGGCCGACAGCAGGCTCAGAAGACGCTCCAGTGTGGCCAGAGTGCGTTCACCGAAGACGTGCGCCACAACCGTCCTCCGTATCCTGTCATACGCGTAAAACAGCCAGCGCTGACGTGATTTAGCACCGACGTAGCCCCAATGTTCGTCCATTTCAGCGCAGACAATCACATCACTGCCCGGTTGTATACGCGAGGTTACCGACTGCGGCCTGAGTTTTTTAAGTGACGTAAAACCGTGTTGAGGCCAACGCCCATAATGCGTGCACTGGCGCGACATCCGACGCCATTCATGGCCATATCAATGATTTTCTGGTGCGTACCGGGCTGAGAGGCGGTGTAAGTGAACTGTAGTTGCCATGTTTTACAGCAATGAGAGCAGAGATAGCGCTGATGTCCGGCAGTGCTTTTGCCGTTACGCACCACGCCTTCAGTAGCGGAGCAGGAAGGACATCTGATGGAAATGGAAGCCATGCAAGCACCTAAAAATCACCATCATACACTAAATCAGTAAGTTGGCAGCATTACCGAGAGCGGCTTTTTAATTAAATAATGATTTCCTATGATTTTTTTTTTAAACTTACTTACTTACTTACTTACTTATATCTATGTTATCAAATAATGAACATCATCAATAAAATTTCAAAAAACCATCAAAAAAACATATACATAGCTTTATGTATTATTAATCTAATTTTTATAATTAATACTTCCCATAGAATAATCGCTAGTAATATTTATTACTCCTTAACGCTTATCATACTTGGTGTTATTTTTTTCTATGGTTACACTTCAAAAATTAATTCAATTATTTCTTTATCAATATCAAGTTTTATTATTTCACTTCTATTTGTTGATTTAATGACATATCGAATGACCTCCTGGTATTTTCATCAGGTGCCAAATGAAATCATTAATATTATTCTTGATACTAACCCAGATGAGATTAATAGTAATTTTTTCTTTTCAACAAAAGAAATCATAGGGCTACTAATCATAGCATGTAACTTCTTATTTATTCTTATTGGAAAAAGAGACTCTAAATTTCAGTTAAGGCATTTTTATATTTTCATTATTCTGTTTGTTTCTTTGTTAATCGCCTTTAAGCCATTAGGATTAGCTTTGAAAGAAATTAATAAAGGTTTATCTGAACTTAAGAAAAACGCACAAATTATAAAAGATAAAAAAAACTTCAAGTGGGATTCTAAATCTACAATAAATGATAAGCAAACAGTGGTTCTTTTTTTAGGCGAAACTAATAGAGGAGATTATTTACATTTTAATGGTTACCCTAAAAACACAACCCCAAATTTAGATAAAGAAAATTTAGTTTCTTTTAAAAACACAATATCTCAAGGAGCATATACTTTAGTTTCCACACCAATGATCCTTTCTAGAAAAGGTGTGTATGATAATGGTCTTTTTAATGAAACATCAATAATTAGTGCTTATAAAGAGGCTGGATATGAAACTTGGTATGTTTCTTATCTGAGTAAAAGTCACATAGGAGATAATGAAATAAATTTAATTGCAAATGAAGCTGATCATTATGTTGTATCTGATGTCAACGTGAATACATTAGAGAAAATATTAAATAATAAAAGCAAGAAAAAGCTCATAGTTTATAAAACTATCGGGAGTCATTATCTGTATCATACAAGGTATCCATCAAATTATGATGTTTTCAAACCATCTTTTAATGAAAAAACATATTCAACTCCATCTTTAAAAGATAAGGATAAATTAGAAAATAGCTATGCTAATTCAGAATTATTTTCTGTTGATAAACAGATAAGCGATTTCATTAATGTGTTAAAAAATACAGATGGACTTGCATATTTATCTTTTATTTCAGACCATGGAACTGCTATTTATGATGATGGTAAATCGTTGTATGGCGGTAATACAAAAGGCAACTATAACATTGCTCATTTTTTTTGGTTTAATGATTTATACCACAAACAACATCCTGAGCTAATACAAAAACTTTCAATTAATAAAGATAAAAAAATAACATCCGAATGTTTCGTAGATACTAGTTTAGAGTTATCCTTTATTGAAAGTAAGATTAAAAAAGGTTGTTCCCTACTAAACGATAAATTTATTGAAAAACAGCGATTGGTGAAAAATGGTAAAGTTTATGATTTCGACCAAGATTTATAAAATGATTTCCATATAATTGAACTAGCTAAAACTTAACCTGGCAGTTACTTATTTTTATTAGGTGTCTGTCAGGTTAAATATGTTTACTAAGTTATACAAAATATAAGACACTGTTGCAAAGTTAGGGAAGGTGCGAATAAGCGGGGAAATTCTTCTCGGCTAACTCAGTCATTTCATTTCTTCATGTTTGAGCCGATTTTTTCTCCCGTAAATGCCTTGAATCAGCCTATTTAGACCGTTTCTTCGCCATTTAAGGCGTTATCCCCAGTTTTTAGTGAGATCTCTCCCACTGACGTATCATTTGGTCCGCCCGAAACAGGTTGGCCAGCGTGAATAAGGGGTGAGTTTGGAGATTGGAAATTATTGTACGTTAAGCCTGTTTTTTGAACAGATCGCGCTATCGCAATAGGGTGTACTCCTGCACTATACGGCATTTAGCCTGTATGTTTGGGTAATGAGACAACCTAAATGCGACAGCGTGAGCGCAATAACTTAAATGCGATAGTCAGTAACAATAAATCAATCAGTTACCAATCAGAAACGGTTAAATTATGTTCTTAACGTACAATAATTTCCATTTCCCAAACCGACCCCAGGAAGGACATCTGATGGAAATGGAAGCCACTGGAGCACCTCAAAAACACCATCATGCACTAAATCAGTAAGTTGGCACCATTACCGGAAAATCAACCACCACCTTTAGCCTTTACTTTTTACGGATAATTCCTAAAAATGTTTTTTTTACATTAAGAAACAGGAAGTCACATGAGCTCAAAAAAACACTGTTAAGCATAGCCCTACTAACCGCCTCGATTACCGCTTTATCAGGCTGTCAATCCAATGCCGATCAATATGCTGCTGACGTTTATGACACAGGGCAACTGAATGCAAAACAGGAGACGAAAACTGTAAACATAATTTCTGTTTTGCCTGCGAAGGTTGCTGTTGATAACACTGCAAACAAACAAGCTGCACAAACCTTTGGGGCAATCCTTGGCGCTGTGGTTGGCGGTGTGGCTGGTCATAACGTCGGAAGTGGTAGCGGACTTTGCACAACAGCCGGAGCCGTTGGCGGTGGTGCCGTCGGTGCCGCAGTAGGAACATTAGTCAAAGATAAATCTATCGTTGAAGGTGTTTCTTTAACTTACAAAGAAGGGACAAAGGTATTTACATCAACTCAAGTAGGAAAACCATGTCAGTTTACTACTGGTTTAGCTGTTGTTATTTCCACAAAAAATAATGAAACAAGAATCCAGCCAAACACAACATGCCCGGTAAAAAAATAAGATTCAAACGATGAAAAGAATCATTATACCCCTCATCCTTTCTTTTAGTGGAAGCAGCTTTGCAAACTCACTTCAAGAACAATTATCTGCAGTAGCTCAAACTGAACAGCAGGGAAAAGCTGAAGAGCAAAGACTCATGGATATCCAGAGAGAAAAAATTGAGGAAAACAAACGGCTTGAGCAAAAAAGGAGAGAAAGAGCAAGAGCAGAAGCGAACAGGAGAGCAGCCATAGCTTCTGCAGAGAGAAAAGCTCACCGTGAAAGAATCGAAGCTGAGCTCAAAGCCGATAAAAATAGAGATCAGAAATATGAAGATGAACTAAGAAAGCTTGAAATCGAAAAACAAAAGTTAGCATTAGCCAGGGAAGAGGCAAGAGTTAAACGCGAAAATTAATTCATAGACCAAGAGTTAAAAAACAAGGCAGCCCAAACAGATGTAATTCAATCTCACGCCGGCTCAAACAGAAATATTTCAGAAGGCGGGAAAGATTTAATGAAAAGCGAAGGGAAAGCCAGAGAAAAAGAAGCTGGAGAATGGTTTAACTAGCTTCATTTTTATAATTAAAGTTGATTTCAAGTTTAATTAACAACGGATGTTATTTACCATAACATCTGTTGCCCGCACCGCTCCGGACGGGTTCGCCACAAACGGGGCGGCAGTCAGGTAAAACCGGCAACAAACCACCCGATACACCGCCCCGTTCGTGACAGATAAATTTTACCCGACTGCATAGCCATGCAGCCAGATGCATGGCGTGTAAAGTCACACTAAAATCAGCGCGAACGCCTTAAAAACAGGTAAATGCTTCTCCAGCCAGTCCCACAGCCCGGCCGCCAGATACAGGCAGTTAAGTACAGCTTCAATGACGTTAAGCAATTTCATAATTCCCCCCCAGGTATAGGCCGTGATCTTTTTAATCACGAACCTATTTAGCGGGAGAAGTAAGAGCCCCTCTTCGTGCGGGTTGTCAGCTGCCTGGATGGTTTAAAGTGTCGGCCCGCGGTAGGTTTTCTGCGGCTGGCGCTCCAGCTCCAGTGTTTTCTGATACTCATTCTCCCTCTGCCGGAGCTCGATGGCATTCAGTTCCCGGACAAGCGGCGCAGCTGCTCGCTTAAACTCAGCACCTGCGTGCTCAAGTCCGACACGCGCTCGTTCAGCACCGCGTTCTCCCGTTGCATAAGCCCACACATGCTCCGCCATTCCGCGAAGGCGCTCTCCCATTCGTCCAGCCTTTGCGAGTAGTCCTGCTGTAGCTGCTCTAATGCGCTCAGCAACTGCTTTTCCAGCTCTGTCATCTTCCGCTACTCCTGTTTCAGGCGGATCCATGTCGTCCCGCCGTAAGGGATGGCTTCGGTTTTCATCCCCGGCGGTAGGATAAGAAACCTCCGGCCGTCGCTGCTCTCCTGATAGCGCACTCCCCACGTCCGGGCGGTCATTTTCGCCAGGGTATCTTCCTGCTGACGAAGATGCGTGTAATTGTCGGTTATCTGCTGCCCCTGCCACCACAGTATGCTCCCGCTCGTGCCGATCAGCAGCGCTGACACCATCAGGATGGTGAGCCATGTCCGCCCGGCAGTCCGCAGTACGCTCCGCCGGTTTTTCTCCATCGCCTCGCTCATACTCTGCTCGTGGGCGAGGATGGCGTCGCTGATTCTCCTCGCGCTTGCGCTCAGTTCCGCTCTGACAGACTGCTCGTGCTCGCAGAATGCGGCTTTCAGCATCTCGCCAGTACTCTTCTGCTGCGCTTTCGATTGCTGCTCTAAGTCCTTCGCTAGCGTTAAAAGATTGCTCATAGATAGCTCCCTTCAGTCGGATGTTTCGCCCCCCGTCCGGGTCGGCAATGCTGATACTGCTTTTCGTGGTGCGCACCACCTTAAAACCTGCACCTTCAAGAGTGTCAGTGACATCCTGACGGCTTTTCAGCTCCCCGGACGAGGCTAAGCTCAGTAGTCCCCGGGTAATGGCTTCTGCGGCCTCCTGCGTCGTTTTCGGCAGCCCGGACGGCGTGACCAGCGCCCGGCGGTTTTCCGGCGCGTTCGGGTCGTGCAGCCCCAGTCTGCCGTTCACGATAGTCTGCCAGGCATCGATGCGCGGCCGGTCGGCGCGGTCGTAGTAAGGCTGGAGCCGCCTGCCGGTCAGCAGCTCGGTATTGGGGATCAGAAAGTTCAGCTCCAGACGCCCCTTGTCCGCGTGCTCCACCCACAGAATGCTGTACTGATCTTTATCGAGTCCGGGCATCAGAACCCGCTCGAAGCTGGCCATCAGTTTTTCCCGCTGGCCGGGAGGGAGATCGGCCTCCGCAAACGACAGGACGCCGGAGGTGTATTTCTTAACGTAAGGCGACGCGTCAATCAGCTCCCGGACTTCTTCCGGCTTCCCCTGCAGGACGGTGGCGCCTTCACGCTGCCGGTCTTTACCCAGCAGATAGTCCACCGGCCCGGCGCCACCGCCGCGACCGCGTGGATGAAATTTAACGATCATCGTCCGTTCCTTTCTCAAGAACGGCGTGCCGCAGCCGCTCAAGTCCGGCATCGATGGCCATCAGCGCCGCCACAATCTGTACCCTGTCATGGCCAGTACCGCCGCCGGTGTTAACACGGCGGGCTATCTGGTTCAGGTTATTGCCCATGCCGGCAAGCTGGCGCAGCAGCGCCGGCGAAATTGAGGGGAGCTTTCCGGTGCGCGCAGGCTTTTCGTCCAGGCAGGTCTGCCGCATCCAGGCCGCCAGCGGCCTGCCGTCACAGCGCTCAAGCAGCCGCCGGTGCTCGTCCTCCGTCACCCACATGGTGAGCATCTTGTTCCGTTTCTCTGACAAACCGGCCTCCTGATAACGCCGGGACGGGCGGGAAAGCCTTTCCCGGTCGGCGCGGGGTTGGACAAGCCGCAGGCGCGTCAGGCTTTTGGCGGGTTTCGGGGCGCAGCCCTGAACCAGTCACGTAGCGCTAGCGGAGTGTATACTGGCTCAATATGTTACGGCGGAGTAACACTTAATAAAAGTGCTTCATGTGGCAGGGGAAAAATGCAGCTGCAGGGCGTACAGGAGAAAATGGAGGTTACAGTGATATGACGCCTCCTCGCTCACTCGGTCGCTTCCGCTCCTGACGTTCGGCTGCGGCGGGCGTTACCTGCAAACGGATAAGAGCAAAGGCATACGGCATGGCAAGCAGGACAGGAAGAGGATACGGAGCTGCCGTTTTTCCATAGGCTCCGCCCCCCTGACGAGCATCACGAAATCTGACGCTCAAATCAGTGGTGGCGAAACCCGACAGGACTATAAAGATACCAGGCGTTTCCCCCTGATGGCTCCCTCGTGCGCTCTCCTGTTCCTGCCTTTCGGTTTACCGGTGTCATTCCGCTGTTATGGCCGCGTTTA
>NZ_VPEJ01000041.1:0-7741 GCF_013417245.1 Acinetobacter sp. YH16042 | reverse complement strand
AAGTCGCCAGTCGTCTAACCGACGACTGGTAGCAGGCCCGCTCCGATGCGGCGCACTAACCATCGAAACCTCGTGAATGTCGGTATCCTGTCTGGCAGGATACCGCTCATTTCCCTTGTTCAGTTCAACATCGCATTGGCAAAATGGCGGGTTAAGTTCAAAATTCAACTTTTGTGCTTTTTATTCCGCCGAATGTGTCCCACATTCAGCTTTTTTTTAATAATTTAGCTTCTGTGGAAACACATCGGCTACGTCACTGCTAAATTGAACTTTCGGTTCAATTTATCCGCCACTTCGCCAATGCGTTTCCCGTTGTACGCAACCTTACTAAAACTAAATTATTAAATGAGTTCACTCGGTACAAATCTTATTCAAGTCATAAAAGATAAAGAATTTCAAGCTGTTACCAAAGACTTAACTGAAGTGGTAATTGATTCAAATATTGCTGAAGGATTACTAAAAGATGTCCCACTACTTTCAACAATTATAGGAACTTTTAATACAGTAACCAATATCAAGGATAAGCTATTTCTTAAAAAAATTCTTACATTTTTATATGAACTAAAATCAATTTCTGAAAATAAAATAGAAGAACAAATTAATAAAATAGAAGAAGATTTAAAGTATAGAACAAAAGTTGGCGAAAAATTATTATTTATTATTGACAAGTGTGAAGACACAGACAAAGCATCACTTACTGGTTTACTTTTTAAATCATTTTTAGAGAAAAAAATTGATTATGACCAATTCATTACAGGAACAAATATTATTGAAAAAACTCCGTTGCCTGATTTAATGTTTTTCATAGAAAATGATGTTGAAGAATTGGAATTAGACAATGGTGGTTCTGAATTTGTATCATATGGCTTAATGGAAATCAGAGTAACAAAACCCAATATTAAAGTTGGTGATGAAAAATATTATGGAGATAAATATATTCCATCAGATAATGAAATATTAGCAGATCGTTTAGAAATTACAGATTTTGAAATTGTAGCTAGTATAAGTTGGATTGGACAAATCCTTAGAGAAAATTTATGTAAAGAATAAAAGACAGCGTACAACTTCGGTTCAGTAAAAGCTATAACACCTTTTATGTAAAATATAAACCTCCATTTGGAGGTTTTTTCATGTCATTATCCTAAGTTTTTTGCAACAAAAAACACACCTTGCTATTTTCTGATTTTAGTATAAAAATTAATAAAACGATGCATTTTATACTACTTGCTTATTTTGAAAAACATACTTTTAGAGAGTAAGTTAACAACATTATATATCAACAAGTTACACTTATAATACATACTTTTTAATTTATAAAGTATGTATTATTATTTATAACAATTTGTAAATCATAGGAATATAAAAACCAATCTCGGTCTCCGTGATTACTGCTTGCTATTCCTACTTTCATTCGGAATACTCAATTTTGATCGATTTTTCTCTGTATATAATTTTCTCCAAAATTAGTAAATATCAAAATGTATGTAGATAATTACACACATAAAAAATTGATTAGCAATCATATATAAGAAAAAAAACTAAAATGTATGTACAAAAAACATACATTTAATTTTTTTAAAAATACTAAATCAATGATAACCAATATTATAACTCCATCGTGTGGAGTTCCCTCTCGCTACTCACAATTACTATCAAATTTCACGTAAAAAAGAGTTCCGATTTTTACTTTCCTTTTTTCTGAAAAGGCAATATTGTGATTTGAGTGTCTACACAAATCCATATCTTGCATCTAATTGAAATTTTAAGATATTTTTTAAGAAAATTTAGCTTAAAAAAAACCATTTTAGAAAAGAAAAAACGAAAAAAAAGAAAGCCATTTCAACAAGTGCAGCATCACTAAATTTTATATAAAAAGTGAAACGGCTTTATGCTAAAATTTAATGGTGCGAAACTTACCTTTGTTTTCTTTTGATTTGTTTTACTTTGGTAATTCTTCATTGTTATTTTATCTAATAATTAAAAAGCCACTTGTTTTTAACTCAAATTAAGGAGTGAATAAGCTTGTGGATAGTTAATATTTAGCTTTAAATAGCTTTAAATACTTTTTGCTATAATTTCCTAATGATTAAAAATAAAATGTCTTAAAACGCAAAAAAAACGACCTCAAAAGAAGCCGTTTTAAAATCGTTTCGCTTTCAAATTTATGGTTAAACATTAAATTTGAGCAACAAAAATACATTAATGAATTAAAAATCAGTTAATTAAATTAGATAAATTTATCAAAAATAAAAAATCCGCCCCCCCCCTGGTGCGCATAAAAAAGTCACGTCAATTTGTTTTTGTTTTTCCACTCTAACGAAAACAGTGCATTTCACGCAAGCTCCCAAAAGTGATTTTTTGAAGAAAATCACACCCTTAAAAACTAAAAAATTACCATGTTTTTGTATTAATTAAACATAGCTTATCTAACATTACTTATCGACTTTCGACAAAAAACGGATATATATTTATATATCATATATATTGCAAGGGTATTAAAAAGTCTAACTATAACTTTTTGAATAAACAACTATAACTTTTTGAATAAATAGAAAATGGTTAACTATAACTTTTTGAATAAATACTATAACTTATATTTGTGTAAGTTATAGTATTTATATAAATTTACTTTTCAATACTATAACTTATGTCTAAAATTAATAATAAAGAAGTATTACAGTCTTACATCTTAACGACTGCTAAATATGATTATTCTGTTTACGAGAAACGTATTCTTTATCGTCTTGTAGAGCTTTTTCAAGGATTAATACAAAATCAAAAATTAAAAGACAAAATAGTTATTGAACAAGACAATCAAAATACTAGCATTGTTAGTATGCCTATTAAATTATTTTTACAAAACGAAACAGATACTAACCATATTCGAATAAAATCAGCTTTAAGAAATTTAGCTAAAAAATTCTTTGAGTATGAAGATGAAAATGATTGGGAGTTAATTTCAGTAATTTCAGAGCCTAAAATTAAGAAAAATACAGAGATTGCTACTTTCAGAATAAATCCAAAAATAGTAGAAGCATTTTTAGATTTTTCAAAAGGCTTTAAAAAGTATGAACTTAAAGTAGCTATGGAATTTGAAAGTGTATATACTATGCGTTTTTACGAATTATTATCTAATCAGAAAACTCCTATTAATTATTCAATAGATAAATTAAAAGATATATTTAATATTGCTGATAAATACAAGTTAACGGGTGGTTTTATTCAAAAAGTTATCGAACCTGCAAAAAAAGAACTTGATAAATGTAGTCCTTATACTTTTCATTATGAAACAATAAAAACAGGTCGTAAAATTACAGGCATTCGTTTTATTCCGATTCATCAACCACAATTTGAAGATGAATCATTGAAGAAACAAAAAACAATGAAACAAATGTCAAATCGTTGGTTTATCCCTAAAAACATAGAAGATTATTTAAAATATAATTACGATTTTACTAATAAGGAATTAAACAACAATCTTAGCTTATTTGAAAGCTTGTACAACCATCTGTCCGAAGAAGAATTATTGGATTTCTTGGTCGAATTAAAAGCTCAATCTGTACTATATGAAATCAAAAATCTAAAAGCATATCTTATTGGTTCATTGAAACACAAAGCTGAGCAGATTTTTGAACAAAAACACATGAAAAAGTAGGGTGACAAAAGTATGTCATCTATATATTTTGACATACTTTTGTCATAGTTTCAAACTTTTGTTATTATGAATTACATAGATGTAAAAGAAGCTGTAAAAAAAACAGGAAAAAGCGAGAGGACAATAAGAAGATTGTTCGCTAACTCTGAATCTGTACCATACTTACAAAAAAAAGGGAATAAAGTATTAATAGAAGTTAATTACTTATTTTCTATATACGAACCTCTAAAAGATATCAAGAAACCACAGAGGCAAAAGTATGACATAGCCGAAATATGGCAGAGGCAAGAAGATGTAAACTCATTAAAGACAAAACTTGCTTTATTTGAACAAGAATTAAAAAATAAAGAGTTGCTTTTACAAGAAAAAGAGGGTAGAATAATAGATTTACAAAAGACAATTCTCCTGTTGGAAGCTCCTAAAAAAGAGCCAGAATCTAACCAACCAAAACAAGTACAGGAAAAGAAAAAAAAGTGGTGGCAATTTTAACTTTATGTAATGAAAAGAAAGTTAATTGATTTAGATCTGGAAACTGAAAGACGTTTATCAATTCTTGCAAGTGCTAACGGAATGAGCTTAAAAAAGTATATAGAATATATACTTTTTCAGCACGGAAACGACCATTTAATAAAAATTGAAAAGGAAATCAAAAAACAAAAGTCAGCTTCTATAAATCAATTATCTATTTTAGATGAAATAAATAAAAATTTATAAATTTTTACACTACCTGTTGACCGATTTGAATATCCTCTCTCAACGTAAAAATGCACCTTTCAGAGTAGTTTTAGCTATAAAATAATTTATCCAAAACGGTACTCTCACAATATCAGTGTTTTAACCTAAAAATCTTTGGTGTATAATAAGAATTATGTTAAGTAATGAAATAGATTAATAAAGTATCAATTGTAGAGTTTCGTGATCCATGATTGAGAATTTAAAAATTTTAAATAAAAACCTCGCTATTCATACAAATGTTATTTAGATAATATAGACTATCAAAGAATTTATTACTTTTAACAAAGTAATTACACGAAATACGGATATAGGGAATATTTCACGAAACTTTTCTATTATTTACTTCGTAAATTACTATGTTATCGGCAATACGAAATAAAGTAGTTCAGAAAAAATATTATATTTGCAACATAAATAAAAAGTAAGCAGAAAATGTAAAAATTAATTTCTTAGACAATCTAACAATCAGCTCAAAAAATTGGGCTCCCACTTTTGTTAAACTCAAAAAGAAATTAATTATGCTTACGATTCAAAATTTATCCTATTCACATCCCAATAAAAATACGCTGTTTACTAATTTAAGTATGACAGTAAACCATTCCGATAAAATTGCATTAATTGGCAATAATGGTGTTGGAAAATCTACTTTACTCAAACTTATAGCCAAGGAATTAGAACCTGATGACGGACAAATTTCCTCCGAAACCAAACCCTATTATATTCCTCAAATTTTCGGTCAGTTTAATGATTTGACAATTGCCCAAGCCTTACAAGTTGAAACCAAACTCAATGCTTTACACGAAATTTTAAACGGAAGTGTAGATGAAAAGAATTATAGCCTTTTAAATGACGATTGGACGATAGAAGAAAAATGTCAAGAAGCCCTAAGCTATTGGGATATTTCTGATTTATCACTATCTCAAAAATTAAGCGAATTAAGTGGAGGACAAAAAACAAAAGTCTTTCTCGCAGGTATATTTATTCATCAACCATCATTTGTTTTATTAGATGAACCCAGTAATCATCTTGACAAATCCAGTAGAGACTTACTATACGATTTTATTCAAACCTCAAGAGCAACTTTTATAATCGTTAGCCACGACCGAGAGTTACTTCAGTTATTAAATCCTATTTGTGAGCTCAACAGAAATGAAATTAAAGTTTATGGCGGAAACTATGAATTTTATAAAGAGCAAAAAGAAATTGAACAAAACGCCTTAAGTCAAGATATTCAGAGCAAAGAAAAAGCACTTAGAAAGGCGAAAGAAAAGGAGCGAAAAACAATTGAACGACAACAAAAATTAGATGTTCGAGCAAAAAAGAATTTAGGAAAAGCTGGACTTCCCAAGATAGTATCAGATGCTTGGAAGAATAATGCTGAAAGAAGCTCAGCAAAAATTGCCGGAGTTCATTCAGATAAAATTAATGGTATAAAAGAAGAACTTCAAGATTTGAGGCTTTCCGTTTCTGATATAGAACAAATGAAATTTGAATTTGATTCTTCCAATCTTCATAAAGGTAAAAATCTGTTTATAGCAGAAAATATCAATTTCGCATATAAAACAGGAGGTTTATTATGGGAGAAACCTCTAAACATTCAAATTGTCAGCGGTGAACGAATTGCTATCAACGGAAAAAATGGAACAGGAAAAACCACACTTATCCAAATAATACTCGGAAAACTTAAACCAACGGAAGGAAAAATATTTATTGCTGAAAGTCATTCTGTTTATATTGACCAAGATTATTCTTTAATCAATAATCATTTACAGATTTATGAACAAGCTCAAGAATTTAATCAAACCGGCCTTCAGGAACACGAAGTAAAAATCAGATTAGACCGTTTTTTATTTTCAAAAGATGATTGGGATAAGCCTTGTCATACATTGAGTGGCGGAGAAAGAATGCGGTTAATGTTGTGTTGTTTAAACATTGCTAATCAATCTCCCGACATTATTATCTTAGATGAACCTACCAATAATTTAGACCTTCAAAACATCGAAATTTTAACCAATGCAATCAATGAATATGAAGGAACTTTAATTGTAATTTCCCACGATAAAACGTTCTTACAAGAAATAAATATTGAACGAACTATTGAATTAATGAAGTAAAGCCGATAACATCGGTTTTGCAAGAGAGCGGGTTATTGTTTCCGTTCAAAGATTTTTGTTATATTTAAAGTTCCGTCTTCGCTTGGAAGTCTTATGCTAAAATCCGCTCCCTCGCAAAGCCCGAAAACGTTAGCGGGCATTGTGAAAGATACCAGCATAACAGTTAAACATTGATAAATGAAAAAAAAACTACTTTGGATATTAATTTTAGGACTGATAATAATCAGTTGCAAACAAAGGAAAACAGAAATGAAAGAGAAAATAATTAAAACAAACGGCATTGAACTCTGTACGGAAAGTTTTGGAAATAAGAAAAATCCAGCAATCCTTTTGGTAGCAGGTGCAACCGTATCAATGCTGTATTGGGACACTGAATTTTGCCAACAATTATCTGAAAAAGGATTTTTTGTTATTCGTTACGACAACAGAGATGTAGGAAAATCCACTAATTATGAACCAGGTTCTACTCCATACGATATTGTTGACTTAACTAATGACGCTATTTCAATATTGGATGGCTACAAGATTGACAAAGCACATTTTGTGGGGATTTCTTTGGGCGGACTAATTTCTCAAATAGCATCAATAAAGTTTGCCGACAGAGTTAACTCCTTAACTCTTATGTCATCAGGCCCTTGGGGAGACTCAGACCCAACTATACCTGAAATGGACACGAGTATTTTAGATTTCCATAGTAAAGCAGGTACAGTCAATTGGACAAATGAAGACAGTGTGGTAAACTATTTAATTCAGGGTGCAGAATTAATGAGTGGCAAGAAACAATTTGACAAACAAAGAAGTGAAAAACTGATAAGAGCTGAGTTCAATAGAGCCAACAATTATATAAGTATGTTCAATCACGCTGCATCGCAAGGTGGTGGTGGTGAAGAATATTGGAACAGATTAAACGAAATCAAACAACCCACCTTAATTATCCACGGAACAGACGACAAAATTTGGCATTATAAGAATGCAGGTTTTTTACTAGAAAAAATAAAAGGTTCAAATCTAATCACCCTTGAAGGTACAGGACACGAATTACACGTTGATGATTGGAAATCAATTATTGATGGAATAGAAAAACACATAAATGACTGATAAACAAAAACAACGCCCCGCGTGGGCCTATACGCTGCCGGCAGCACTGCTGCTGATGGCTCCTTTCGACATCCTCGCTTCACTGGCGATGGATATTTATCTCCCTGTCGTTCCAGCGATGCCCGGCATCCTGAACACG
>NZ_VPEJ01000040.1:0-8976 GCF_013417245.1 Acinetobacter sp. YH16042 | reverse complement strand
CTAAAATTAACATAATACCAATTATACGAAATGCTCTAAATTATTTGTTTTAATTCAATAGTTTATTTCGTATTGAAAAGCCCAACTCAGCTGAGTTGGGCTTTTTTGTGGATTTTTCATGTTCCACGCTTAATAAGTGAACAATGTTCCACGATCTTGATTAGGTCAATTGAATAATCAGGATGCCTGGTCTTTTTCTTTTTGGCGTTCATTCAGATCTTTTTTGAGTGCCTTTTTATCTTGGTACGATGCAATCAGCATGATCGGGATCAGCAGCGGGGCCACAATAATTCCCAGGGCAATGTCTTTCAGTTTCGGCATGATCTCTCTCCCTTAGTCATTATCAAAAACAGCATTCAGCACACGGCCAAATAAGCCACGTTTTTTGTGTTGTGGCACTGCCACATTTTGCAACGTGGCATGCTGTAGCGTTTGGGTGTGGTATGCCGTAGTTTCTTGCTGTGGCACCGCCACATTTTCTGCAATATTTAATGCATTATTCTTTTTATTATCATTGTCTTGTTGTGTTGTCGCATGCTGTGGCATGTCTGTGTCGCATGCCGTAGCATCTTGTTGTGGTGCTGCTGTGGCAGATGCAACACTTTTCAGCTCAATGAGTGTTTGCATACGGTCAATTTGTTGCATTAACCGTTCTTCACGTTCTTGGTATTTTTTGACTTCATTTTCTAAATGGGCAATAAGTTTTTTTGTAGATTCATCACCTTCTTGCTTAGATGATTCAATTTTTTGAGGTGTTTGCTCAGGTTCTCCAAAGCATCGGATGACTTCTGCTAGATCGAATTGTCCATCATTGGAGCGTGATAAACGTCCGTTACGTACAGCTCTGTAAATGGTTGATCTATCCACATGGAATTTTTTAGATACTTCACTTAGTGATAACTTAGCCATTTACGGTGTCCTTTTTATTTGATGGCATATATCCCACTTTTTTTAGGTATGGGTATAGTTCTTTTATTCGGTCAGGGTCTTGCAGCATCTCAGCAATACGAACAGCAAATTGCGGATAGCTTTCAGTTCCCTGGGAATAACGACCCATTTCAGGAAGTTCAGAAAGTTTATTTGCAAACATATGGCGTTGTGCATCAGTCATCTTCGTAAAGAGATCTAACGTATTCGGATCTCTTTCTATCGGTGGGTTGTCCTTCTTTTTCTGTTTAAAAGTAAAAGAGAATCCTGAAATTGATCGACCTCTTTTGTGTTGCTCATACTTCACAGTGATATCTGTATGTTCGTTAATTTGTTTAATAGCAAGCTCAAGTACACTAGTTTTAAAGCGTTCCATACGCTTGTACTCTGTATCGAGTACGCCAATTCTTTGACGGAAATCACTTAGCTCTATAACAGGAGTAGAGCCAGTACTTCTCCAAGCAATTAATAATTCATATAAGCGAACAGCATAAGCACTGCTGAGATTACTAACTTGTTGCAATTCGTATTTAGTGAAATGCTCTTCTAAGCGTGTAATTAAGGGAACTATGGCAGGGGCAAAGATAAGTTTAACTACTGCTTCATTATCTACATATCCAATTTCACTAACCCAACGGGATCTATAGTTCTCAATATTCCCTCGTTCATTTATTTTTTGATAGCTAAATTGTCTTGCAAATAAATCATTACAGGCATCTTTTAATGCTTGATAAGCCGTATTGCGATGTACGCCAAATTGATTGATATAACCTTCTGCATGTACTTCAAGGGGATCATTAGCATTAATACCTTTCCCGCTTTCTCTTGCCTCAACAATGGCCAATAAAATTAAACGTTGTTCTACTAAATCTAAGTTATAGCTTGCATTAATTAAGGCATTGTCTTTTACAACTAATTCTCTCATGAAGCACCAGTATTATTTATTATGCTATGACACAATAATTAATTTTAGTGCTATAAGCAAGGTAAACGGTGTCATATTGCAAGGTAAACGGTGTCATATTGCAAGGTAAACGGTGTCATATTGCAAGGTAAACGGTGTCATATAGCCTTTGAAAGTATTGCCAATAAAGGCTTTCAGCGTGTCTAAAAGTATTTAAAAACTTTAAAATAATTAAAAGCCCAGGCAAGGAAAAATTGCCCTTGGTTTTCGCTACGCTCAAACTCTATTGAATCTCGCTTTCGCTCGATTCGTTGGGGCAATTTTTTGGCTCATTGGGTTGTGACTTTAAGAAAAAGCAAAAGCAGCTCGGAATTCGCTTCGCTCATGAGCTTTTTACTCGCTTCGCTCGATCTAGGGTCAATTTTCTGCATGTGATTTACGCTTATTTAGGCTTCACAGCCTAAAAAGCAGTTTTTCAGGGGATCTAAGCGCGAATTTCAGCGATTTCACTCGTAGACACTCGTTCTGTACCTTTCTTTATTAATCGAGCTGTAATCGCAATTAAAGCACCTTTAAAGGCATATTATTTTTTTAAATAAGATCCTTTCCTGTTGTATGTGGATCATAAGAAAAAGAGGTTTGCTGATTTCTTCCAGCTTTGGTCTCATTTTGGGAAACTTTGATGTTTTGTGTTTTTCCCTGGTGCGGCATTTTTTCGCTGATGCCCATTTTCTGCAAATTTCTTAATAGCGCACTGTAAGAAATATTGTTGGCGAGATCTGGTAAATCTGCATGTATTTCTTTGATGGTGTAGCCTGCTTTTAACCGTTTTTCTATTTCAGGCAAAGCCGCAGTGATGAATCTTTTTGCTCCATGTCGAGTAACCATTTAGATCTCCTCATTCCTATTTTTATGCGATTAAGTGCAATTATATGCGATTAAGTGCAATTATATGCGATTAAGTGCAATTATATGCGATCAAGAGCTTTTATATGCAATTATATGCTTTTAAGTGCGATTATAAAATTTTATAAGCTTTTAATCTCTTTTATGTGCGATTATATGCGATTAAGTGCGAAACCTAATTAAGGTGAAACAGGCAAGATGTGTAATGTTGGTCAACATGCTAGCATTTTGACACCCATTACTCCTGCTTATTCGCTTTTCAAGCTCAACGTGGAATCTTGTCCTGCGGAGCTTTTGGCATAGCCAAATGACAATGGAAATGATGAAAATGAATGAAAAGAAAAAGCCAAAACGGATACGCCAAAAGATCATTAAAGTGGTCGTAACTGATGAAGAAAAAAAGCAGATTGAAGCAAATGCTGCTCAGGCTAATTTATCGGTTTCTCAATATGCACGTGATTTGGGTTTAAGCTATCAGCCCAAAAGTTTGATAGATGTTCAATCGTTTCAGGAAATTCGTAGCATAAAGGAGGATTTCAACAAGATTGGTGGTTTGTTGAAAAATCTTATGAGTGGTGAGGTGACTGATCCGAAAGAGATCCAAACAAAATTAAATGGCTTACTGTTGGACTTATCCAAAAATCAAAATTTGCTTGATCAGCTACTGACTAAAGTAAGATCCAAGATCAAGTTTTAAAAAAAGTGTATGGTCTGTTGCCTTGTATAGTGGCGTTAGCCGCCACTGCGTATAAGAGATTTTATGTTAATCAGATGATTAAAAGGCCCGTAAATAGGGCCTTTCGTATAACGTGTATTATGTTAATTTTAGAGAAACTTTATGATAAGACAAAATCTACAGCTGCTTTTGCATGTATAGAAGTAGTATCAAAGAGAGGGACTGAAAATTTAATATCTCCAATAAGCATACAAATCTCTGTGCACCCTAAGATAACTCCTTCTGCTCCAGAAGATATTAAATCTTCGACAACATTGATATATTTCTTTTGAGACTCTTTGTTTATAACCCCTAAACATAATTCATTATAAATAATATCGTGCACAACTTTTCTATTTGTTTCATTTGGCGTTATTACTTCAAGTCCTTTTTCTTCTAATCTGTTTTTATAAAAATCTTGTTCCATAGTAAAAGCTGTACCAAGCAGACCAATTTTTTTAATATTTTGACTTAAAATTTCCGTAGCTGTTGCATCGGCAATATGAATAAATGGAATAGTAGTTGAATTCTCAATATAAGAAGCCACTTTATGCATCGTATTTGTACAAAGTACAATACCATCGGCCCCTCCTTTTTCTAGTTGAATAGCTTTATCTTTTAAATAAAATCCAGCTTCATCCCAGAGTCCCTTATGTTGTAATTCTTCAATTTCAGCAAAATCAACGCTGATAAGAACAACCTTAGCAGAATGTAATTTTCCTAGCTTCATTTGAACCATTTTATTGATTTGTTGATAGTAAAGATCTGTAGATTCCCAACTCATTCCGCCTAATAAACCAATTGTTTTCAAAGTTGTGCCTTTAAGAAATTAAAAAATCTAACTTATCAATATAATTAAAAGTATCTAGTACAAAATTGCTCATATTTAACATAATGGCGGTTATACGAAGTCGACTTGTAATGCAATTTGCATTACAGTACTCCTAGTACATTAAATAACTGGGAGATATGATGGCTACTGTTAACTTCAGGGTCGATGAAGCCCTTAAAGAAAAATCCTATTCCATCCTTAAAGAACAAGGTATTGCACCTACAGATTTCTTTACTAGTATTCTTGAGTATGTTGCTACGACTGGGAAACTACCTGTCAAAAAAGCTTTGCTTTCAGAAGAAGATGAAGAATTGTTAGCTCTTGTCCGTAAGCGCATTAATGACCCTAAAGAGATGTTTGAGGAAGTCACATTAGATGACTTATAAGCTTTTACGTCACAAGGACTTTACAGCAGAATGGGAAAAACTCCCTGTTGCTATACGGGATCAATTTAAGAAGAAACTAGCCAAAGTCATAGAGCAGCCACATATTCCAAAGAATATGCTGAGAGGCGATCTTGCAGGTTGCTATAAAATTAAATTATTAAAAGCTGGTGTCAGACTTGTCTATCAAGTTAAAGATGATCAGGTAGTTATCTTGCTCATCACAGTCGGGAAACGAGCTGATAGCATAGTTTATGACGAAGCTAAAAAGCGCATTAAAGACTAAAAATGGGAGCTTATAGCTCCCATTTTTTGACTTCGTATAACGTGTATTACGTTAATTTTAGGAAATTTTTAGAATCACTATGCAGATCATCAATTTAATTGCGAATCATTTTATATTGTTTTCTATACAATAGTTTTTCCATTTATTTTTAAAATCTTCTATAGCTTTTTCTGCTTCTTCCTCTTTGGTATAGATAGGTGATTTCTTTACTTCATCTACTATCTGATTGAAAATTTCACCTTCCTCTTTGAAGAGGTTGCTATAAATACTTTTAGCTTTTTCTACGTCTGAACCCATTTGATGAAAAGTCATCAAGGTGTCTGCTGCATATGCAATTCCATCACATTGTTTATTGTCATCCGCATATGAAAAGGAACAAATTAGTAATAAGATCGAAAAAATTATTGGTTTTCTCATAATGGGAAATTTCATTTTAAAAATAAATACTAAAAGATTTCTATGGATATTAAAATCTATAGAATTTTACTTCATTTAACATAATAGAGCTTATACGAAATGCTTTTTAAAATATCCTTGTTTTTCATATAGTTAAAAATTTTTCATCCCCCTGAAAAACCACAAAAAACCGACTTGGAAACAAGTCGGTTTCTTTTTAAGCAAAACTGTAACTTTTAGCCAATAAAATTGATCAAAAAACATTCGTTTTTGCATTTTTTCCTGATTTCTCAAGGGTCACAGTTCAGAAATAATCCCCAATTTCTGCGGACAACTCTTGGGATAAAATAGGCCAACTTTGTAAGCTAAAACTTACGCAGATTTAAGGTTTTTGCGGATTGGTAATCAAAGGCATTAGCCCTATGATGAATACATAAGGGAACTGGATGTTTCCAGAAAACAAGAATAAGAAAATAGCGCAAGGAATGGGCAGCACGAGATCAGTAAGATTAGCAACCCGATATGAAAAAGCCCGACAGGATGTCGGGCTTTTTTATGTCTTGAATCTGGATTTCGTATAAGAGATTTTATGTTAAATAAAAGGAAAAAGTGCTTTTAAAAGATTACAGACTAGTAACTAAATTAATTTGATCTAATATTTTTTTGCAGTTTTCAATAGATTCCTTAGCTGATATTTCTGTCACTTTATCCTCTAACTTATAATCTGCAATAATACGTAATTGATGGAAGCTAACTAGTCGATATGCTATAGCTTTCAATTGTTTATTTGCCGGACGTAATTCTATTAAAGTCTGCCGTAAGGATGCATGAGTTCCACCTTTATAGGCATTCACAGGAATGCCTAAGGAATTGGATTTTTCATTAAGTTTATGAAATGCACAGTAATAACTACGGCTTATTATCTGACGATAATCAATTTCTGAAATTGGAGTAATAGAAATGATTTTTTGTGCAAAATTTAAAAATTCTATGCTATCCACGACTATCCTAATTCATTGCTTTTAAAATTTTCAGCCGTAAATATTATAGGATATTTAATAAGCTCTTCATACTCATAACTATCTAATAAGTCTAAAAATTTATCATTCATACCATCATTTAACAGCATAACTGTTTCTAGATCCAAATCGGTATTGAATAGTATTGTAGAAATTTGACTATCATTCACTTCTATAAATCTATTAACTTGATTATTACAGTGTGTGAAGAAGACAGAAAAAGCTACTTTCAATACATCTCTATACAAATCGAGATTTAGATTTGTATTTTCTATAATTTCTTGACGCGTCTCATTTAAGCTTAATAATTCTTGTTCATAGAATTTTTTCTTATTGTCATCTAAAGACTTCATATTAGTTAGCCTTTGATCATTAATATAATAAATTTTACATAAATTAAAGAACGATTCAAAATATGATGGATTATTACTTAACTCAAAAGCTTTCCAATAGGAATCAATTGCTTCTGAGTACTTTCCAGCATGTCCTAAAACATTAGCTATGTTTGAGTAGATCATAGCCTGATAGCCACAATCTTTTGTAAGTAATAATATAGATTTAAATATATTTATAGCTTCATCATGCTTATTTTCATAAGCAGCTATTGTGCCTAAAATAGCTTTATATTTGCATATATCTATACTACGAACCTTTTCCGCATCTCTTTTCCATGATTGAATTTTAAAGACACTAGATGTTTTCCTAACATTAGAGAACATAGCATCAAAAATGCTTTTATCAATAGTTTGAGGAGATATCATAGTCGATTAGGAATTCCATTTTTAATGCGCGGGTATAGTACAATATTTTGCTTTACTGAGTTACTAATTTTAGGTGGGTCATAAATTTATACTTCAAAAATAAAGGATTAGATCGAAAAATACTATTTTTTTTACTAAATATCATCCATTTCTATACTAAACACTTGGTTGTCATTTTTCTACAATTAATAAAATACTGATTAGTTGAATTAATTTAGATAAGAAAAAACCCCGGCATCCTGCCGGGGTTTTTCGTATTGGTTCGTTCGGTATAACTCCTGTCGTACCTTACAGTCCTTGTGCTTATCTATTGTTATTCTTGTATGGAACTTCCTGTTCCCGATGAGTTCATCATAGGAAAATTCCACTGTCCCAGGTAGCCGCAAAGGGCCGAGATTTATGTACGCCAGAGCGTACAAAATAGCCTAAATTTTATCCACAGCAATTGGGGATAGTTTCACAACCTGGATCCGCATGAAATGGGCACTGATTGCCAAATTGATCATTTATTAATCGATTTTCTTGGCAAAATGTTACAGATTTGCTTAAAAACTCACCAACTTATTACAAAAGCCAATTTATGGTGGTTTCTTAGTCATGACTAAAATTTTAAGTTTTTGATATTTATATTAATATACAAATGTACTTCGTATAACTGCCATTATGTTAAATAGGGAATTCAAAGCTCTTTCTAAGAGTTGGTATAGTGGTAATACTTATTGAGTGCGTAAAAGAATTAGATTAATAAAATACTCAAAAGAAAAATAGTAAAAGGGAACTTACAGAAAATAAGTTACCGGCTCTTAAAATTATATTTAAACAAAGAAGCCCAACTAAATGATTGGGCTTCCTCATATCTAACTTTACCTTATGATTTTCATCAGTGTACTGCAAGAATTTAGACTACTTGTTGACTTGAACACCTTTAAAAATCAATTTCTCTTTTTTTTGTGTTTCTATAAGCAGTTGTGCCTGCCCCTTACGAGATTGAAGATATAATGTGGGAGCATTCACCAGAATATCTATCATCGTACTTTCACGTAAGTTGATATCATCAGGACAGCCCATCATTGTGGCAACAATTGGTTGTTCAGCATATAAATGATTGCCCTTAAAATGAATACCAATCGAATTTATATTACAAAACAAATTCCCAATATACAGCATCTTTTCTGCAAATTTTAGCGTGATAGGTTGGTCAGGTTTTGAAGCCAGAAATAATGAATCTATACGTTCACTATTAGCATTTGTTGCCTCGATTAATTCCCAAGAAAATTGCGCCAAGGTCTGCTCACTAAAGGACATCACTTGTAATTCTTGTATCTTGGACTGATCGGCTGATGAAGGCTTATGACAAGCGCTCAAAAGTCCAACGACGAACATCAGTATAAATATTCTAGTCATCGTTATTGTCCGTATAATAATGAGTAACCCTCTTTATAGAGTTCATCAGTAGAATAATCGCTTTTGATGATCTTTAATTTTATTTATTCTCATGATTTTTCCTTGATCTAATTAAATTTTCAAAAAATACATCTACTTTGTGGTGCTATAGCTAAATTCTAAAGGCTATAGAATGTAAATATTTCTGTAAAACACCATTTTATAAAGTTTTGTACTGCTAACTTAAGTAATTAGCTATATTTGCTTATACAACATCAAGTATTAGTATAAATTTTATTTAAATAATATCGAGCTATTTTGAAATTTTTGTGACTATTTTTTTACACTTTTAGGGCACTCATCTTTCTAGGATAAATGTATTAATTATTAAAGAATGGTTATAGATTAAGTGAATCATTTCTAAGAGATTCTAAAATTAACATAATACCAATTATACGAAATGC
>NZ_VPEJ01000003.1:0-230831 GCF_013417245.1 Acinetobacter sp. YH16042 | reverse complement strand
ATGTCCACTAAAGAGCCGTTGAAGACTACGACGTTGATAGGTTGGATGTGGAAGTGCGGTGACGCATGAAGCTGACCAATACTAATTGCTCGTGAGGCTTGACTATACAACACCCAAACAGTTGTATGTAAAGCATCAATTGATTCACATATAATCAATCAAACTTGATTTAGTTGAAAAGCTAGATACATGAGCGAGGAATAAACAAACATTAATTATGTTTGTCCGAGCGCAAGACATAAAGCTATGCTTTATGTTAAAATCAACTCAAATATACCTGTTAATAACTCATTTGGTAGAAAACTTAGCACGAAGAGCACTGCTCTGAGATTAGACTAAGCAAGTATCCATAACAGTTGTGCTGGCGACAATAGCAAGAGTGAACCACCTGATCCCTTCCCGAACTCAGAAGTGAAACCTCTTAGCGCTGATGGTAGTGTGGGGTTACCCATGTGAGAGTAAGTCATCGCCAGCTCATTATTCGAAAACACCCCCTGACTAGTGCAGGGGGTGTTTTTTTATGTATGGAAAAGAAAAAGCACAAAATAGGAAAACGAGAGATATTTAAAAAGAATAAGGCTAAACAATGCTAAAAATTTACATCAAGGTGAGCCTATATTCTTTATAGTGAAGTTCAATCTCCAATGTATAAAAAGAATAGGATGTACATATGCTCCAAGATCTCGATGAAGTCTCTATTTTAGAGATATTGCAGCAACGCTTTGAGGCAAACATGCAGCGTCATCCAGTATTGCTTTGGGATGATGTAAAAAAACAATTGATTGCACAGCCCTCAAAACTAAAAATTTTAATCGAAATGGAAAATACAGGCGGTGAGCCAGATATTGTGACGCTGAATCGGCAATCTCTTGACCTGATATTTTATGATTGCAGCTTAGAGTCGCCAAAACCTAGACGAAGCTTATGTTATGACCGTGATGCCTTGGAGAATCGGAAGAATCATCCTCCCAAAAATAACGTTATAGATATGGTGCGAGACATCGGTGCTCAGCTGCTGACAGAAGAGGACTATCGTGCGTTACAGCAAGTTTTTCATTTCGATTTAAAGACTTCGAGTTGGATCGTAACGCCAGCGGATATTCGGCAAAAGGGCGGGGCACTGTTTTGTGATCGACGTTATGATCATGTATTTAGCTATCATAATAGCGCGCAGTCATATTATGCGTCTCGTGGATTTCGCTGTAAGCTGGTGATTGCTTAATCTCAGTGCTATCAAGGTATTTAAAACAATCAAGAGCATTAAAGTGAGCTTTTCTAAAGATGTAATTGCGTTTGTTTTTTAGACATTTAAAATTTTTCTAAACTAAAGATAGAAATAAATGATGGTGTGTCGTTCTGAAGTTGAATGAAAGAATAGAAGAATTAGACCTAAAAACAAGGACATTATTATTTAAAAAAAGAAGTTAAATAATCATATATTGATAATGTTTAATAATTAAACTAAAGCATGAAAAATAACACAATTAACATGTACTTATAAGAGACTAGATTTATTAAACATACGTCTAATATCCCTAGAAAACACTGTTCCGTATATTCCGTGGCTGTTGAATTTTACTTAAAAATTCAATGAATGTTATGGACAAGTACTCATGGGAGATGAGAACGATGACAACGGAAAAAATAGACATAAATTCTGTAGTCGATAAGGCTAAATTTACCCCGTTCCACTTCAATGTAGTGGCTTGGTGCTTATTGATTATTTTATTTGATGGCTACGATTTAGCGATTAATGGCGTGGTTTTACCATTATTGATGCAAGACTGGGGCTTAAGTGCAATGCAAGCGGGGATGCTTGCTAGTACTGCGCTCGCAGGCATGATGTTTGGTGCCATGTTCTTTGGTTCTTTAGCAGATAAGATTGGCCGTAAAAAAGTCATCATGATCTGTATCGTTTTATTTAGTGGTTTGACCTTTGCTGGTGGTTTTGCGTCGAATCCAACAGAATTTGGTATTTTGCGTTTCTTGGCTGGTTTAGGGATTGGCGGTGTAATGCCTAACCTTGTGGCTTTAACGTCGGAATACGCGCCGCAGAAGATGCGTAGCACACTAGTAACGACGATGTTTAGTGGTTATGCAGTCGGTGGTGTGATGGCGGCACTTTTAGGTTCATGGTTCACCCCTGACTTTGGTTGGCAAATCATGTTCTTTATTGCAGGTATTCCACTTTTCCTTTTACCTGTGATTTGGAAATTCTTACCTGAATCTTTGGCATTTATGGTGAAAGAAAACAAACAGGAAAAAGCCCGCAGTATCGTGAAGCGCTTAGCGCCTGAAGTGAAAGTGACTGAAAATACAGTGTTCACTTTACCGCAAGAAAATGTACCTGAAGCTGCTAACGTGGTGAGTTTGTTCCGCCGTGGTCGTGCCGTAAATACATTGCTGTTTTGGGTGGCGTTCTTTACGTGCCTATTGACCATGTATGCGCTAAGCAGCTGGTTACCAAAACTGATGATGGCAGCCGGTTATTCTATGGATAACAGCTTAATGTTCATGATGGTCATGAACGTGGGCGCAGTTGTGGGTATTGTTGGCGGTGGTATTTTGGCTGACCGTTTCCATTTAAAACCTGTGCTGATGGTTTTGGGTATGATGGGCGCGATTGTGATGAGCTTGATGGGCTTCCAATCGAATCAGTTCTTGCTATACATTTTGGTATTCTTGGCAGGTGCTGCATCTATTGGTTCGCAAATGCTGCTGTACAGCTATGTGGCACAGTATTACCCACTTGCTGTACGTTCGACAGGAATTGGTTGGTCTTCTGCGATTGGTCGTATGGGCGCGATTGTAGGGCCGATTCTGATTGGTGGTTTGCTCGGTATGAACTTACCTGCACATTTCAACTTTATGGCGGTGGGTTTACCTGTACTGATTACTGCGATCGCGGTTGCATTGATCATGCATGAAAATGACAGTGATAAAATTGATGTTAAAGAGGCATCTACAGCCAAAGCTTAAGTTGTGATTCTTTAAAAAGAAAAGCCTCCGAAAGGGGGCTTTTTTTGGGTTATTTAAAATGCTAATAAAATAATTATTTTATATTTTCTAATATTCTATATTTATAAGTTTTTAAAAAAGATATAAAAACTTAACTATGACTATTTTATGGGGGGAGAGATGGAGTTTATTGAGCAAATTAAAGAAGTAATGAAGGAATCGCGAAAAGAAATGCATGTTGATCAAATAGCAGAAGCAATCGTAGCGAAATATCCTCATACTCAGCAGCATCTAGATGTTTTATCTAAGAAAATCTCTTCGATACTTTCAAAGGATATTGACAAATATAAAACAAAATCAGAGTTCACAAAACCAAAAAATTCTAAAGGTGCTCCAAGACGGGGAATTTACAGATTAAAAATCAAAAAAGTTGTACCTGATATTGTTCCACCGCCACCTACAGTTAATGCACTGTATACGGGCAAGGCTGGTGAATTTGCAGTGATGGCTGAATTATTATTTTTTGGATTTAATACATCATATATGGCTGTTGATGATGGTATTGATCTTGTCGCAGCAAAAGATAATAAATATTTTCATATACAGGTTAAAACAGCCAATATATCTGAATCAAATAATCAGTATAGATTCACGATAAATCAGAGATCTTATGATTCAAAGGATGCATCATCTACTTTCTATATTTTTGTATTACGATCATGTAATGGTCCATCTTATGTAAATAATTATATTATTCTTCCAAATAGTGATATCAGTCGATTACTGGAATCTGGAACTATTACACAAGCGGCTAAATTATCCATTCGTATTGAACGCGATAAAAATGGAAAATATTTATTAAATTCAAAGGAAACTGTGAATTACGCTTTAAATAGATTTGATAAAATTCGTTAAATAAACTGATTTATATGACCAATTCTGCCATGGTCATTAATTGACAAGCGATATTTATAGAAATTACAAATAGGTATTATGATCATGCAATTTAATTCTATCTCGCCAATCCCTGAAGATGATGCAGAACTGCATCTGCCTGAACTGGTGTACTGGGCATCTTTAGGTGAACTCGCAGAAGTCGAAAAATCTTTAGCGAATGGCACAGACGTAAACACTGCCGATGAAGAAGGCTATAGCGCACTGCATGCAGCCGCAGAAAACGGCTATTTAGACGTGGTGAAGCTTTTGGTAGCTAATGGTGCAAATGTACAGCATAAGACCCAATACACAGCATTAGAGCTTGCAGAAATGGCAGGCAATGATGATGTGGTAGCTTACTTAAAAAATTTGTAAGCCATAATATTTTATGAATCAACATTATAAAATACCCGCATGCAATATGCGGGTATTTTCATTTTAGTATTATTGTTGCTGTTGCTGTTGCTGTTGCTGTTGCTGTTGCTGTTGCTGTTGCTGTTGCTGTTGCTGTTGCTGTTGCTGTTGCTGTTGCTGTTGCTGTTGCTGTTGCTGTTGCTGTTGCTGTTGCTCAAGCTCCTGCTGAATCGCTTGATTAAACGCAGGCAAGTCATCTGGACAACGAGAAGTAATGAGCACCCAACCACCCGTATTACAGCGGTGCACCTGCTCATCGACCCAATGTGCACCCGCATTTTCCAAATCCAAACGAATACTTTTATAAGACGTCAGAGTTTTATCACGAATTCGTTCAGCATTAATGAGCGCCCAAGGACCATGACAAATTGCAGCAATAGGTTTTTGATGGTCAGCAAAGTTTTGAATAAGTCGCAGTGCATCTTCATCGATCCGTAGATGATCTGCATTGACAGTTCCGCCTGGAATTACTAACACATCATAGTCTTCAGCATTTACGTTGCTCAATTGGGCATTGGGTTGAACTTCAGCTTCGACCTTTTTGTCGGCTTTTACTGTTTGGACAACCGCATGTTTAATAGCGGCATGAATGGCTTCAATTCCCTTTTCATTTAAATAATTTAATGGTTGGATCAGCTCGTCATGTTCAACACCGACATTTGAAGTTATCACTAAAGCTTTTAAAGTCATGATTGACTCCTTGCAATGAGGATTGTCTACCACGCTAACAAGCTGACGGATTTGGGTATGTAATAATTTCGCAGGAAACTGTAAGAAGTTTTGACAGAGATGTTATGCGAAAGTTCTAGATTAGGGCGAATTCTTTAAAAAATCAGCTAGAAAAAAGAAAACCCCGACATCCTGTCGGGGTTTTCTTCGTATTTCGTGTTCTAGATACAACTCCTTATCATATCTCACGTCCTGATGCAGAAACTTATTGTTATTGTTTTATGTTTCGGAAACTTCCTGTCTCCTGATAACTGTAGATTAGGCCTGTTTCTGAAACTTGGAAAGCCGCAATTTTCTGCATGTCATGTAAGCCAAAACGTACAAAATTATTCTGTTACCTTTCCAAAGAAAAATCATCTGATTAATTGATTAGAATCAAATGATTATAAAAGGGATGGGAACAGTAGATGAAACAATGCATACAATATTTTCGAACGCCTAGCCTGATCGTTGGCATCCTGATGACAGCCGCATGCCATGCGGAAAACACCACAACTACAGCACAAGATCAAACACCAAGCCAAGCTCAAAAATCGGCACAAATCCAGCAAGAACAGCGCTTTAAAATACAAAAAATCGCTCAATTTAATGAGCCTTGGGCCATTCAGTCGCTCACAGATGGACGCTTATTGCTTACAGAAAGAAAAGGTCAGCTAATTATCTTTAATCCTCAAAACCAGCAAAAAATACAGGTGAAAAACCTTCCGAAAGTTGCCTATGGTGGACAAGGTGGATTAGGTGATATTGCACTTGATCCACAATTTGAAAAAAATCATCATATATATCTGAGCTATGCAGAAGCAGGACAGGGCGGTTATGGCGCTGTCATCGAAAAAGCCACATTAAACCTCAATGAAGCTGTGCCAAGTTTAAAACAGCGAAAAATCATTTGGAGGCAAATTCCAAAAGTAGAAGGTCAAGGCCATTATTCACACCGAATGCAGTTTGGTACAGATGGAAAATTATGGGTGAGTTCGGGCGAACGTCAGAAGTTTGATCCTGCACAAGATCTGCAGTCAAATTTGGGTAAAGTACTGCGCTTAAATAGTGATGGAACACCTGCTGTAGATAATCCATTTCAGACCCAAGGCGAAGTTGCCAAGCAAGTGTGGAGCTTCGGGCACCGTAACCCTTTAGGCATGGCATTTGATGCAAAACAGCAGCTTTGGGTGGCCGAAATGGGACCGAAAGGCGGCGATGAGTTAAATCTTGTGCAGCGTGGGAAAAACTATGGCTATCCGCATGTGTCGAATGGCGATCATTATGATGATCAGCCGATTCCTGATCATCATACGCGACCTGAATTTGAAGCGCCTGCCATTAGCTGGACACCGGTGATTTCACCGTCGAGTTTGATGTTTTACCAAGGGCAAAAGTTCCCCTTGTGGAAAAATAAAGCGCTGATTGGTGGTTTGTCGTCTCAAGCAATCCTGATTGTGGATACAACACATCAACCGGCAACAGAAATCCAGCGCATCGACATGAAACAGCGGATCCGTGGCTTGATTGAAGCCAAAGATGGTGCCATTTGGGGGATTGAAGACGGTGAAAAAGCATGGTTATTCAAAATTGAGCCAAAATAGCGGCTAAAAAATAAACAAAAAATTCAAAAAATAAAAAAAAGCCCCTACGGGGCTTCTCACATACAGGCCTGCACGAATTTTAAATCTGTTAGCTAAGCCGCATAGTGTTCATCGGCATTAAATGCATTGGCTTGAATTTGAATTAATTTACGATTTCCTTGTTCTCCATTCATTCGCCAATGCGCAATTTTAATATTATCGACGATCGCAACATCACCTTTATGCCACTGCAAAAGCAGGGCATCTTTATACATCGCATCAAAAAATTGCTGCTTTTCGGCATCGCTCCATTCAATTTGTTGACCTTCTGGCGTGTAAATTTCCCAAGTCAGTTGCATGCCGTCCGCTGTCGAATCGATTTCAATCTCCCCGCGATTTTCAAAGCAATTTTTGGCCGCCTGATGGGCAAATGGATTGGTATTATTAGCAAAAGCCCACGGCTGAATCACATGCTTTTTCGTATCGGGGTGATGAATCACCAGTGGCGAACGCTGCAAGGTCAGTTTGGCTTTTTTATCTTGTCGAATCTCTAGACTAAACGGGCTCTTTTTCAGCAATAATCGGTCAAATAGCCCCACCTCGCGCGCCGAGACATAAGAAAAATGGTTCCATGCACCAAGATATTTTTCCTGTAGATGTTTCGGAAAATTCTCCCAAATCTGCTCTAAGTTATTAAATCCTGTTTCTGCCAAATACGTCGAAGGTTTCTGACAAAATAAGGCGATATAACGCGAGCGTTCTGAGCGCACGCCACCTTCAACATGTGGGCCTTGTACCGAGTTTTCGACTGGACCCAATTGCACTGTGTTGCGATCGATATAACGACGGTAGTCGCCTGCGCCGAGCAATTTCTCGCTGTATTTTCGCATCCAAGATGCAACCCAGCTGGGCATGTTGGGGTTAAATGCATTCCATGGCGTAAACTGAAAATATTGTTCAATCAGTTGGTTAAATTGTTCGGGTTGCTCGATGTTAAAACCACGGAACAGCAAGATGCCATTTTCATGGATTTGTTGTAAAAGCTCTTGTCGATGCGCGCCAATATATTGTGCAAGATCTTGCGGGCTATTGTGTTCTGGAGCGGCATGAAAAATGCGGGTAAAACTATTCAGTTGTTGCTGTTGCAATTGCATAGGTCATTCTCTAATTTTTTAATTCAATTTTTATTGTTGTCGCCTAATCCCTAAGCGCTGACAGTTCGAGCTGCTGAACTCGCAGCCGTTATTCTGTCTAAAATCTCTGCCGATTATAAGTACAGTTTTACTGTTGCGATGTAAGTATTGTTGATAAATTGCGATTTTTCGACGAATAGAGTGCGATAGCTGAATGAATGACGACATGAAAAAAGCCCTCGACATCCTATCGAGGGCTTTTTAGATTCATTCTAAAGATATGACTCCTGTCATACCGATCAGCGTTCCTGCTGCATGTGCATTATTTATTTTTATTGCAAGACATCCTGTCTCTGTATGTTCTTACTATAGGCGCGTTGCTGTTGAGGCCATAGGCGTAAATACTGCAAGCGCTGTAGGTAAATGCCTACAGCAGAACGTCGCTAAATCCTGCTAGTGTAGTGATTTAAATAACAACAATGAGTTTCGCGCATGCCTGCAACACAAATCGATATACGGATGCAATACAGCATAGAACAAGAACAACAGTTGATAAATGCTGTCTTTGACGCCTTACAACAGAGTTTTCAACTACCTTCATATGACCGCAATATGCGTTTGCAAGTGCATGCGCCACATCGGTTTCAGGTGTTTGATCATTTGACGCAGCCTGAGCGCTTTACACATATCACCATTGATTGTTTTGCGGGACGAACCGTAGCAACCAAGCGTAAGTTATATCAAATGTTGGTGCATAATTTGGTGGAATTTGGCATTCCAGCCGACCATATCATCATAACATTACGTGAAAGCCCTCTAGAAAATTGGGGGATACGAGGTGGTCAAGCCGCTTGTGATGTCGATTTAGGTTTTCAGGTCGATGTTTAGTCTGTGCAAATACATGGAATGTTGCTTTCACATCGCCTAAACGAAAAAAGCCCCGACATCCTGTCGGGGCTTTTTCGGATTCATTCTAGCGGTATAACTCCTGTCCTACCGTAAGCTTCCTGCTCATTGTCTTATCATTGTTGTTTTATGTTCAGTGACATCCTGTCGCTGTATGACCTTAATATAAAAGTAATCCAATAACGTGAATAGTGTCTATTATCCGCATCTGATGTAAGCCAAAACGTACAACACCTAAATTATCATTCTGTCCGTCGCGTCAATATATTGCACAGCATTAAGGCTCTCGATCGTTAGATCTATGTATCCATATTGATCTAAACCGCTTTTAAAACAGCAGGAAGCTGGTTTTGAAGTGACTAAAAGCTTTATCAGCGGTGTTACATATTTTTGCGATTAATTGGTTGAATGGTGAACTAATTTATCAGACATTAAAAATTCATAATGAAAAATATACAGGGAATAAGATCGATGCTAAGAATACTTACACAACAACGGACGACATCAAATCTTCAGCTCGCATTAGGCTGCGTTATTGCGCTTAGTGCTTCAGCAAGTTGGGCAGCATCTCCACAAGAGATTAAGCAAATTGCGGAAAGTCAAAAGCAAAGTTATTTAGAGACCTTGAAAACCTTGGTCAATATTGAATCTGGCAGTAAAGATATTGAGGGTTTGAATCAAATTGCTAAGGTGGTCGCAGAGCAATTAAAAGCCACAGGGGCTGAGGTGAACGTGATTCAGCCCAAAGACATCATGAAACTCGATGGTGCGCCAGATCAGACAGGGCCGATTGTCAAGGCGGTACTGAAAGGCAAAGGTAAAACGAACATTATGTTGTTGGCACATAATGATACGGTGTATCAAAAGGGCCAATTACAAGGTCAACCGTTTCGTATAGATGGTAATAAAGCCTATGGTTTAGGTATTTTGGACGACAAGCAAGGTGTTGCTGCAGTGATTCATGTCTTGGATATGCTGAAACAGCTGAAGTACCAAGATTACGGCACCATTACGGTGTTAATTAATTCAGATGAAGAAATCAGTTCACCCGGCTCGCGCCAATTGATTATGGATACAGCTCAAAATCAGGACGTTGTCCTCTCCTTTGAAACCGGTGGTTTAGAGGGAAGTTTGATGTTAGCCACTAGTGGGATTGGTGCGGCTTATTTAGATATTAAAGGGCGGGGTTCGCATGCGGGGGTAAAACCTGAAGCAGGGGTCAATGCCTTGACAGAACTGGCTTTTCAGATTCAACAATTAGAAAATCTATCCAATCCGAAAACGGGTTTAAAGCTGAATTGGACTGTTGCGACGGCTGGAAAAACCCGAAATGTGATTCCTGACCATGCGACAGCGCAGGCAGATGCTCGTTCCTTAAAACCACAAGATTTTGCTGAGTTGGAAAAAACCTTGAAGCAAAAAGTCAAAACCAAAAAATTGGCGGAAAGTCAGGTCGAGGTCAAATTTGAAGTCCGTCGACCACCTTTAGAAGCCAGTCCACAAGCCAAAAAATTGGCCGCGACAGCCCAGCAGATTTACACAAACGAATTAAAGCTGCCGATGAAAGTTGAAACGACCGCTTGGGGTGGTGGTACTGATGCCGCTTTTGCTGGGGTTAGTTCGAGAGCCGCGATCATTGAGGGACTAGGCATGTCAGGTGATGGATTACATTCAGATAAAGCTGAATATATTTTGACAGATTCTATCGTACCGCGTTTGTACCTGGTGACGCGTTTAATTGTGGAGAGTTCTAAAAAGTAATCGTATCCGATTGGGTGAGACCCATTGAGCCATGGCCCTGAGTTCGGTTGTGGCTCATGTTAGAGCTATTCTTGTGTAGCATTTGAAATGAAAAAAGCCTCGACATCCTGTCGAGGCTTTTTTCAGATTCATTCTAGCGGTATAACTCCTGTCCTACCGTAAGCTTCCTGCTTAGTCTTATCATTGTTGTTTTATGTTCAGTGACATCCTGTCTCTGTATGTTTTAACTTTATCGTGGATGATGCATGGGGTATAGCTGCCATCTGCCGAAAATAATGTAAGCCTGAACCTACAAAAGGCGGCATTTATCACGCGAACGGCAAGAATTAAGCACTCACATATTGCAGTAATTTTTTGAAAATCGCTTTAACCGCTTTGTTGTCAAATTCATTCGGTTCGAATTTATCTGTTTGATTACGCGAGAAAATGTCACGAATTTCAACTACAGCATTACTGTCAATTAAGCCCAATTGAGTTGCCACTTGGCGAATTTGATCAATCGAACGTGAACCAT
The DNA here is from genome assembly GCF_013417245.1 of Acinetobacter sp. YH16042. Taxonomy (NCBI): domain Bacteria; kingdom Pseudomonadati; phylum Pseudomonadota; class Gammaproteobacteria; order Moraxellales; family Moraxellaceae; genus Acinetobacter; species Acinetobacter sp. YH16042. Next base: position 219,918 of record NZ_VPEJ01000003.1, on the reverse strand, counting down.
TGGTGCCACCATAGCTAACGTATGCCGCAGGTTTTCCGCCCCATTCTTTACCAAGGTAATCCAATGCATTTTTGAGCGCAGGGCTGTAGCCGTGGTTGTATTCAGGGCTAATGAAAATAAATGCGTCGCCTTGCGCGATTTTATCTGCCCATGCTTGTTGTTTGGGTTGGTCATAAATCCCAGTTAATGGTGGATGTGCGCCTGCAAAAATAGGCAGATCCCATTCTTTTAAATCGACAATTTCAGTTTCTACGGTACTGTAGTTATAGCTTTCGATTTCTGAAAGTAGCCAGTTTGCAATCTTAATTGCCGTACGGCCTTCGCGGACACTGCCGACAATAATATGCAGTTTCATCGTATTTCCTGTCTTGTTTTAAAGTCTTGCATTAAATTAATATGAATTCAATCTGTTGCATATACAGAAAATGTATCGAGTCGATTGATAGTTATAAAAATAGTGATAAAAAAAGCTCCCGAAGGAGCTTTTTATTTGCTGAAACTTAGATCAGTTTCACGCCTTGTTGACCGGCAGGGGTCACTTTGAAAATTTCAACTTCAAAGGTGATATTTTTACCGGCTAGAGGGTGGTTGAAATCCACTTCGGTAATGTCTTCACCTACAGTTTTGATTACTCCATACAGACTTTGTTTGGCTTTATCTTCAAACTCAATCATATGGCCTTCAACAGGACGTTGCTCAAATTTGACGGTATCAAATTTTTGTACGTTTTCTGGGTTCCATGGACCAAAAGCATCTTCAGGAGGAAGGCTCACGGTACGGCGGTCACCTGCACGTAAACCGAATAAAGCTTTCTCAAAACCCGGTAATAAGCTGCCATCACCCATGACAAGGCTGACAGGTTCAGCACGGCTACGGGTATTGTCAATTTCTACGCCATTTTCAATAGCAACAGAAAAGTGAAGGTCTACTTTAGAGCCTTCTTCAATACGAGTTTCCTCGTTAGGATTGATAAAATCAGTCATTTTGCGCTTCCGCACGTTGAATTCGGTGTTTTTCTAAGAAAAACGTATCGATAAGAAGCAGGATCGTGCCTAAAGTAATGGCACTGTCTGCAATATTAAATGCAGGAAAGTGGCTGTTGTTGTAATACACGTGAATGAAATCCACCACATAACCTAAAGATACACGGTCAATTAAGTTGCCGATTGCGCCACCTAAAATCAGGGCAATGGCAATCGGAAGGACTTTCACGTTTTTTGGCATACGCATGAGCCAAAATACAAAAATGACAGACACAAGTCCTGCGAGTGAAGTAAAGAAATAACGTTGCCATCCACCGGCATCGGACAAGAAACTAAAGGCAGCGCCATAGTTATGTAGTAATGTCCAATTTAAAAAGGGCATGACAGGTACAGGATCTGCGTAGTTCAGATGTGTACTTGCAATCCATTTAGTCCATTGATCCAAAATAATGGCAACAATGGATAAGCCCACCCACACTAAATTGTGTGGGTAGAATTGAAAGAAGCCCTTTTTTTCTTGTGGATTAGGCATATTTTCTCTCTTCGCCTTGACCTGTAGGAAGGTTAATAATACAACGAGAACAAAGACCTGGATGTTCGTGATGTGTATTCACATCTGGCAGTACATGCCAGCAGCGTGCACATTTTTCACCGTCAGCAGCAGAGACTTTGACATTTAAACCGTCAAGGTCAGAGGCTTCGCCTTGTGCTGCGTCAAATTCATTAACAATCACTTGAGAGGTGATGAGGACAAAACGCAGTTCTTCACCGAATTTGTCTAAAACAGCTTTCAGTTCAGCATTGGCCCAAAGTTCAACTTTGGCAGACAAGTTTGAACCCACAGTTTTTGCAGTACGTGCAGCTTCAATAAACTTGTTTACTGCAGATTTGACGGTGATCAAGGTTTGCCATTCAGCTTCAGTCACCAGATTCGCTGTAGAGGCTACAGGAATGTCATACCACTCCGCAGTAAATACATATTTCTCAGATTGCTCTGGAATCAACGGCCAAGCTTCTTGTGCGGTAAAGCTCAAGATAGGAGACATCCAACGGACAAAGGCCTGAACCAAGTGATACAACGCCGTTTGTGCAGAATGACGCGCTGCTGAGTCTGCTTTGGTGGTGTACTGACGGTCTTTGATGATGTCGAGGTAAAAACCACCCAAGTCATTAATACAGAAGTTGGTCAATGCGCTAGTCACGATATGGAAGTTCATATCTTCATAAGCTTGTTGAATAGTTTTTTGTACTTCCGCAGCACGTTGCAAGATGTATTGATCCAGTGCGATCAATTGATCGACAGGCAAAGCATCAGTCGATGGTTTGAAGCCATTCAAGTTAGCCAACAAGAAACGCAACGTATTACGGATACGGCGGTAACCATCTGATGCACGGCTGAAGATTTCTTTACCTGCAGTCATTTCATAACGGTAGTCTGCAGACGCAATCCAGAAACGTAGGCCATCTGCACCCATGTCTTTAATGATGTCTTGCGGAGTGATCACGTTACCGATCGACTTCGACATTTTGCGGCCTTTTTCGTCCACAACGAAGCCGTGAGTCAATAAGCCTTTGTACGGTGCGCGGTTATTAATCGCCATAGATGTTAACAATGAAGATTGGAACCAGCCACGATGTTGGTCAGAACCTTCAAGGTACAAGTCAGCAGGGTCTTGCAATTCTTCACGTTCACGAAGTACTGCAAAGTGTGTTGTTCCAGAGTCAAACCAAACGTCTAGAGTGTCACGAACCGCATTGTACTGCTCTGCATCTGCACCGATAAACTCAGATGCATCACGGTTATACCAACCGTCAATACCTTCTTGTTCAATCAGCTTCGCTACTTCTTCGATCAGCTCAGGCGTACGTGGGTGAAGTTCGTTAGTATCTTTATGCACGAAGAATGGAATCGGCACGCCCCATGTACGTTGACGTGAGATACACCAGTCTGGACGACCTTCAATCATCGATTGGATACGGTTTTTACCCCAATCCGGTACGAAGCTGATGTCATTTTCAATCGCGTTCAATGCACCTTGGCGTAAACCTTTTGCATCCATGCTGATAAACCATTGCGGTGTTGCACGGAAGATAATCGGTGTTTTATGGCGCCAGCAATGTGGGTAGCTATGTTTGATCACCACATGTGCCCAAAGTTTGCCTGCTTCGGTTAAAGCAGCAATGATTTTTGGATTGGCTTTGTAGATGTGTTCGCCTGCAAAAATTGGCGCACTCGGTAAATATACACCGTTGCCGCCGACTGGATTGTCGACTTTCAGGTTGTATTGTAGGCCAACTTTATAGTCGTCCACACCATGGCCTGGCGCGGTATGTACAGCACCTGTACCACTGCCATCAGTTACATGCTCACCTAAGATTACTGGTACTTGGCGTTCAGCAATTAACGGATGTTGTAGTACTAGGTTTTCAAGTTTTGCACCAGCAAACTCAGCAATCACTTCAACTGCATTAAAGCCATAACGCTGAGTTGCAGATTCAACCAATGATTTTGCAAGGATGAAGTTTTGCGCTGCTTTGTCTTCGCCAGTTGCTTTCACCAATTGGTATTCAAGTTCAGCGTGTAGAGCAACCGCTTGGTTGGCAGGCATAGTCCAAGGCGTAGTTGTCCAGATCACGATATCTGTAGAATCGCTAACTGTAACACCTAGGCGTGCAGATAAATCAGCTAAATCAACAACGCTAAAACCAACGTCAATCGCATCTGATTTTTTGTCTTCGTATTCCACTTCAGCTTCAGCTAAGGCAGAACCACAGTCTAAACACCAGTTGACTGGTTTAAGACCCGGCTCAATATGGCCTGCTTTGGCAATTTCACCGAGCGAACGAACGATGTCGGCTTCTTGTTTGAAGTTCATGGTGAGGTATGGGTTGTCCCAATCACCAAATACGCCCATACGCACGAAGTCTTTCTTTTGTAATTCGACTTGGGTGTAAGCATATTCACGGCAGGCTTTACGGAAAGTTGAGGCATCTACTTTCACGCCGACTTTACCGACTTTTTCTTCAACTTTCAGTTCGATTGGAAGACCGTGACAGTCCCAGCCTGGTACATACGGTGCGTCAAAACCGTCCATTACACGGCTTTTAATGATGATGTCTTTCAGGACTTTGTTTACCGCATGGCCTAAGTGAATTTGGCCATTTGCGTATGGAGGGCCATCATGAAGCACATATTTTTTCTTGCCAATACGCGATGCACGAATCTGCTGATAAATGTTGTCGGCATACCACTCTTCTAACCATTTTGCTTCACGTACTGCGAGATTTGCTTTCATCGCAAATTCAGTACCTGGGAGGTTTAGCGTGGCTTTATAATCCACTGCATTTTCAGGAGTTTGCTTATCGCTCATGCAAGTTGTCTTCCAAATTTATCAGCCCGTTGACTGACGCGTTTTACAATAAATAATCGGGGTTTAAAAGGGGAAATGAGGGTGCTGACCTCGAAACTCAAGGAGCTTTTCGACGTCGTCATCAATTCCGGCTTTCAGTGCTTCAAGCGAAGGGTAGTCCTTTTCGCCATGTAAAAAGTTCAAGAACGTCACCCGCATTAACAGGCCATACAGATTAGCAGAAACATCAGGAAAATGTACTTCTAATCGCCATTCAGGATGTTCCTGTTTAATTGCGGGACGCGTACCAACATGCCCTGCACCAAACAGGGCAGAGGGTGCATAACCTGCAACCCCTAATTTGTCAGCATTTTCGTTTTTTACTTTATCTGTTAAAGATTCGGTTTCACAAATGACATCGACTGCATAAATGCCATTTAAACAAGGTTTATGACGGTTTAAACGCACATTAATGGTAGGAAAATTAATCGTGCGACCGATTTGATCGCCATACTGTACACGACCTGTGATGCTATAAGGACGACCTAAAAGCTTTGCGGCATGGGCAAGGTCGCCTGCTTGTAATGTCTGACGAACCAGTGTTGAACTGACACGTTCGCCATCGACTTCGACATTTTGCAGGGCTGTGACTTGGAAGCCGTATTGGCGTAAAAATTCGCTATTGCCTTGACGGTTTTTACCAAAGTGATGATCTTCGCCCAAAACTAAACTTTGTGTATTGAGTTTATTTTTTAAAATATCGGCAAATTCTTCGGCGCTGAGATTACGAAAGGCATTGTCAAATTTCGCCACCACAATATAGTCGACGCCCAGTTCAGTTAAATATTCGACTTTTTCACGTAGTGAACTGATTCGAGGCGGTGCATCATAAGCTTTAAAGAATTCAAGCGGTTGTGGCTCAAAAATCATCACAGCTGTTTTTAAGTTTTGTTGCTGTGCTATGTCTTTGAGCTGGCTGACCATCGCTTGATGACCCAAATGTACACCATCAAAATTGCCAATGGTCACGGCAGTTTTGGGGAGTTCTAAGTGGGGCGCTAAAGCATTCAGACGGAGCAGCTTCATGGGCGAATCAATTGTTGAAAATGTTTGAGGGCTATATATTGCCATAATCTTCTGCGTTCGTCTTGTTGTTGTGTTTTTACTCAAGTTTTTTTATGCAGAGATGAATTCAATATCAATAAAATAAATTATAAAAATAAATATTAATCAATTTTTCTTATTTAATGGTGTGCTTAAACTATAGACATTCCATTTTGATGAGCATCATGCGATGAAAATGCCATTTTATCAACTCCAGCATAAACAAGACTTGATTCGTCATTTCACCCCAAACTGGTTTACGGTGGTGATGGGCACAGGTGTGGTGGCCCTCATTTTACCATCTATAGCGGTGGCGCCGCAGTGGATGTGGTCCTTCGGAGCAGCGCTGTGGCAGATCAGCATCGTGTTGTTCATATTGTTTAGTGGGATGTATCTCAGCCGATGGATATTGTACCCACAAGCAGATTTTCCAGCATCCAGTGATGAGTTTATTTCTTGGGGCGATCCCCATGGCACTGGCAACCCTGATCAATGGCGCATTGAAATTTGGCACCACGCTATACACAGAGTTTTTGGGCATGAGCATCATCACATAGGCTGAATATTTATGGTATGTCGATGTGTTGATGTCAATAGCGATTGCATGGTGTGTTCCATTTCTGATGTTTAGTCGTCAGCAACATGCGCTGCAAGGCATGACCGCAGTATGGTTATTGCCGATAGTGGCTTGCGAGGTGGCTGCCAGTTCAGGCGGTTTATTGTTGGCGCATTTACCTGCACAGGCTCATGCTGTCCATATTTTGCTGGGGAGTTATCTGCTTTGGGGAATCTCAGTATTTCCAGCATTTGCCATCTTAAGCATCTTGTTGCTGCGTCTAGCTTTACATCAATTGCCAAGCAAGGATATGGCGATCAGCAGTTGGTTGGCCTTAGGACCGATTGGGACAGGGGCTTTAGCGCTGTTACTTTTGGGAGAGCAAGCCCCGCGTATTTTGACAGTAGTAAATTTGGTTGATTTAGGACAGGTGTTGCTTCAAGGCGGCGTATTCGCAGCCCTTGTTCTACTTGGATTTGGTGTATGGTGGTTTGGAATCGCTATACTCATCACGCTAAAACATTTGCGAGATTTACCCTTTAATCTCGGGTGGTGGGCGATGACGTTTCCATTCGGCGTTTTTAGTTTGGCGGTCATCCATTTGGCGGAACAGACGCAATTACACGCTATTCAACAGTTCGGTACTTTTTTTGCAGTATTGCTCTGTACGCTTTGGTTATTGGTGATGCTGAAAACCATACAAGGGTTTTATCGCGGTAGCTTATTTTTTCTCCGTGTTTAAAAGCGTATTGTGATGCTCAGAGCGCATCTTAAATGATGTCGGGTGAATGTAAATCCGTTGAAGAAAACTATAGCGCGTTGGCTTTGACGGATTTCAGCAAACAAATATAGAGCTTGTGCAAGCGTGTGATGCAGTTACGTTATTTTGCTATCCAAGCAAAACATTCATGTATAAAATTTGCGCGTATTTTCAAGAGATCAATTGGCTTCGAGATATAAACTTGCTTGAAGTATAGGAACTAGAGCAAGGCATATGGATTAAAACAAAAAAGATAAAAATAAGGATTGAATTATGTGTAATCAAACCAGTTTTTGGGATGATGCCAAAGGATTATTAGAAGAGTGGTACGTCGCTTGTACCTCTAAAGAACTCAAAAAAGATCAACCTTTTTCAGCCACCCTGTATGGTAAAAAAATTGTTCTGTTCCGACAAAAACATGGAACAGCCGCTGCATTGCTCGATCAATGTGTGCATCGTGGTGTGCCTTTGTCTCAGGGTAAAATGACTGATGGCTGCGTGAGATGTCCATATCATGGTTGGTCGTATCAGGGTGATGGCCATGTGGCGCATATTCCCAGTGTCAATGGGCAGTTTTTTCCAGAAAAACCGCATCCCTTTAAACAGCGTAGTTTTGATGTGTGTGAGCAAGATGGGGTGGTATGGATTTATCTCGGTGAAAAGCCCAAACAGGAACGCCCGGAAATATTTAAATTACCGTTTTATGATCAAGCCGGCTGGGTCAGCTATTACATGGTCGGCAGTTATGATGGCGAGATGGGCGCTGTTGCACAAAATATTATGGATGTAACCCATACCATATTTGTCCATGAAGGCTGGTTTCGTTCAGAGTCGGGAAAAGCCGTGGATGCCACCATAGATGTCGGGCCGCGCAAAGTAGTCGTTGACTATCATGACCATGATGCAGATGTCGGCATGATGCCATGGCTGACCAATCCGCATGGTGCTGAACAGGTCCACCGCGACAGTTTTATCGCGCCGAATATTACCTTGGTGGAATACCATTGGGGAGAGCCATCGGGCATGGTGTTTAATAGTCTGATTAGCCCTGTGGGGCCGTATGAGTCACGGGTTTATACCTGTGTCAGTTATAAATTTCCGATTCCAAAATTGTTGTCTAAGGCATTGATGCCGGCTGTGAATGCCTATACTTGGGTGGTCAACAAACAAGACATTAAAATTTTGTCAGCGCGAAGAGCTGGCATCGAGCATATGCCGATGACCCATTCGCATAGTGTACGAGGGGATATGGCACATATTGCCTTAGAGAAGATTTTAGATGCCTTACGTCATGACCAACAATTGGTACCATCTTTTATTGGCAAGCGGCCGATGCAATTTCAAATTTGATAGCATTCAAATCTGCGTGAGGAATTTATTTTCTGAGCAATGTGATTTTTGAAGATGATTTTTTCTGCGCACGTGCAAATGTATGCTATATGAAGGCATCAATTTGAGGAGACCGCTATGCGTCAGCAAATCGCTTTAATTATGGCACTGCCGAGTGAATCTAAAGGCTTGTTTGAAGCCGCAGGCATTGAAGTACATTACAGTGGTATTGGTAAAGTCAATGCCGCATTTAAAGCCTTTGATGTGATTCAAAAAACCGGATGTCATACTTTGCTGAATTTGGGCACTGCGGGAAGTTCACATTTTGATGCACATGCTTTGGTTGAAGTAGCTCAATTTGTACAACGGGATATGGATGTATCGCCTTTGGGTTTTGATGTGGGGGTGACGCCGATGGATACCGATCATCCTGCTGAAATTCAGCCAGAGAGCATGTTTAGCCATTTGCCTAAAGGAATTTGTGGTACAGGCGACAGCTTTGAAACTGGGCTGCCGAAAGTACCGTGTAATCTTGTCGATATGGAAGGCTACGCAATCGCTAAAGTATGTAAAAAACTGGGTGTTCGCTTTGTATCGGTAAAATATATTACCGATGGTGCGAATGACACAGCGCATCTGGATTGGGAAGAAAATTTATTATTCGGCGCAAAGAAATTATTGAAATTATATCAAACAGTCAAATAAGGCATTTAGCTAATTTCGGTCGGCGACCATAGAATGCTATGGTCGTATGCCAATTCGACCCAATTCAATTTACTTTTCTGGGCGTGGAATTACACCGTAAAGCATCATATGAACGGTATGTTGAATAATCCGTTGTTGCATACTGCGATTACGTAAGGTTTTTCCAGTGACCATTTCCATTTGGGTTGCAAAGTCAGCATAGTTTTGCGTAATTGCCCAAATGTTCAGAATTAAAAGTTCTGGATCAATATCTTTTGAAATTTTACCTTGCTCTTGCCAGTTGCTAATGACTTTGGCTTTGCGTTTCACTAATTTTTTTAGTGGGCCTTTTAAAATTTCAAGAATGTGTGGTGCGCCCTGAATGACTTCAAGTGCGAACAAACGTGAGGCTTTCGGTTGCGTACGAGATACTTCAATTTTCTGCAATAGATAATTGGTGATCGCTTCTTCAGGCTCAAGGTCTGCTTCCAACATTTGTAGCGGAGCAAGCCACTTTTGTAGAACCGTTGTCAGAACTTCAACATAAAGCGCTTCTTTATTTTCATAGTAATAGAAAATATTCGATTTATGCATTTCTGCAATCTGTGCGATCTCATCCAAGCTGGCGCCATTGAAGCCATACAGGGAAAAGACATCCAGTGCTGCATTAAGTAACTGGTGGCGTTTCTGGGTACTCTTTTTTTGTTCCATTAGCTCTTTTAAGAAAATGAAAAGGGAATATTGAATTGTACGGCAAATCAACAGATTTGTGCACAATCATCGTTTCTAATTTTATGAATTTTGGCAGTTTATTCTATTCAACGGTCAAATAAATACGACGAATGCCATAATATTTCAAATAATCATTTTAGGGTGAAATTTAAATAAATCATTATTTTTAGTCATGGATTTATATGATTTGTCGTAATTTTTGTGATGTATTTGTCAACAGGCGATAAATCTCCCCTCAATGCTAAACGTGGTTATGTTGCGATATTGCTTTAGAACAGGACAGGAAGTCACACAGTTTAAGTGATGATTTCCTGCACAAGTATAGCTTAAGTGGCCAAGACTGCTTGTAAGACTTGTTGTTCAAGTTCAGTAAATTCAATGCCTTTTTTTCGTGGGCGGGCCAAATCGACACTAAACTCTTTGGCGATATGGCCTTTATCGAGCAAGATTATACGGTCTGCTAACTGTACGGCTTCACTTACATCATGCGTGACCAAAATCGCGGTAAAACCTTGTTCAGTCCAAAGTTTTTCAATCAAATTCTGCATATCTAAACGTGTTAAGGCATCGAGCGCACCCAGTGGTTCATCTAGCAGCAAAATGCGTGGCTTATGTGATAAGGCCCGTGCCAGTGCAGTACGTTGACGTTGCCCCCCTGATAGCTGTGTTGGCCAAAGCCCCGCTTTGTCTTTTAAACCAACTTTCTCGAGGAGTGCTGTGGCATTGGCATGTTGGTCTTTGCTTAAACCGAGTTGCACATTTTTCTCAATACTACGCCAAAGCAGGAGGCGAGGGTCTTGGAACATCACACGAATATCATCACTTGTGATGCCTTCACGAATATGACGTGCAGACTTAAATTTAATTTCGCCATAACTCGGTTTTTCTAAGTCGGCGATGAGGCGAAGCAGGGTACTTTTACCACAGCCACTACGACCGACAATTGCCAAGAATTCACCGGGTTGAATATGCAGGTCTAGGTCTTCAAGGACTTTAACATCGCCATAAAATTTGTGTAGTTGTTCAATCAGGATCTCTGCGCCCAACACCGCATGGGGGGTGATATCCTCGACTGAAGAACGCTGAGGTTGGGTTGAGTCGTCTGCATGACGGCTTATGCTTAAATCGGTCATCACATGCTCCTTATTTTTGGTAACCCGAGTGCCAACGGAGTAAATATTTTTCTAAGGCAACAGCCAGTACATCGGCCAATTTACCGAGTAGGGCATACAATAAAATCCCGACCAAGACGATGTCGGTTTGTAGAAATTCGCGCGCATTCATGGTCATATAACCGATGCCGGCTTGTGCTGAAATGGTTTCTGCCACAATCAACAAAACCCAAACGAGACCGAGTGAAAAACGCAGACCAACCAAAATAGACGGCATCGCCCCTGGCAGAATAATTTCTTTATACAGTTGCCAGCCACTCAAACCGTAGCTTTTGCCCATTTCAATCAGTTGAGGGTCTACAGAACGAATACCATGATAGGTATTGATATAAATGGGAAAGAATACGCCAATAGCGACTAAAAAAAGTTTGGCCGATTCATTGATCCCAAACCATAAAATCACCAAGGGAATCAGGGCAAGAGCAGGAATATTACGGATCATTTGCAGCGTGGTATCGAGTAGCGTCGATGCTGTTTTGGATGAACCATTCAGCAGCCCTAAAAAAAGACCTAATCCACCGCCGACTAAAAGCCCAACCAAAGCACGACCGGCACTGATTTGAACATGCTTCCACAGTTCACCACTGATCAGTAAGTTCCAAAAGGCCACCACCACCGCACTTGGCGCAGGCAAAATACGACTTTCTAACAGCCCTGTAACAGAGGCAATTTGCCAAACAATAATTAATGCAATAGGAAACAACCAAGGCAGCAAACGCTGCCCGAGTTGTGTTCCACGTGAAACCTTCGGTGCTTTGAAGGTTTCAACAGAAACAGTTTTGGACATTAGGCCGGCTCCTGAATCTTTTCAGCTTTTTTATTTTCATCTGGTGTGTAATTGTTCGCGACAATCTCACCAAATGGGCCGGTTAAGTTAGGTTGAACCAATTTCTGACGTGTTTCCAATGGCAGTAATGGAAACACTAATTCTGCAAAACGGATCGACTCTTCAAGGTGTGGGTAACCAGAGAAAATAAAGGTGCTAATCCCGAGATCGGCATATTCTTGGATACGTGCGGCGACGGTTTCAGGATCACCAACGAGTGCCGTACCTGCACCACCACGAACCAGACCAACACCGGCCCATAAGTTTGGCGATACTTCTAATTTGCTACGGTCGCCATTGTGCAGTTCAGCCATACGGCGTTGACCAACAGAGTCCATGGTTTTGAACTTGGCTTGCGCGGCTGCAATGGTGGCATCGTCGACATATTGGATCAGCTCTTCTGCTGCTTTCCATGCCTCTTCATTGGTTTCGCGCACAATGACATGTAAACGAATGCCATAATTCAGTTCACGTCCTTTGGCTTTGGCTTTTTCACGCACCACTGCAATTTTTTCTTTTACCGCAGCAGGTGGCTCACCCCAAGTCAAATAGGTGTCAACTTGATCTGTTGCCAGTTCAACAGCAGCCTCTGAAGAACCGCCAAACCATAATGGTGGGTACGGTTTTTGTAGCGGCGGATAGAGTAATTTGGCGTCGTCCACACTCAGACGTTCACCATGGAAGGTATAGCTTTCACCGGTATGTGAGCGGGTTAAAATTTCACGCCAAATGGTGGTGTATTCCGCGGCAGTTTGGTAACGCGTTGCGTGATCTTCATAGACACCATCACCCTTGAGTTCCTGCTCATCACCGCCTGTAACTAAGTTCAGTAAGATACGGCCGCCAGATAAACGGTCAAAAGTTGCAGCCATACGTGCAGTTAGTGCAGGCGTTGTCACCCCCGGACGTAGCGCCACTAGAAATTTTAAATTTTTAGTGGCATCAATCAAGCTTGCAGCTGTAAGCCATGGATCTTCACATGAACGACCTGTTGGAATCAGAACGCCTTCATAGCCAAGATTATCCACCGCTACTGCAATTTGCTTCATGTAGGCATGATCGACTTGGCGTGCACCTTTACTTGTTCCTAAGTAGCGACTGTCACCGTGGGTAGGGATAAACCAGAAAATTTTCATGTTCAGTTCCTTGTATTTTTGATGGCTCGGGTATCAATGTGATGAAGGTGTCCAAACTTGCTTTTGGACTTGAATGTTGTTTGGAATCAGTTGGACTTGTTTAAATAAGTCCGCAATATTTTGCTGTGCTTGTATGACCTCGGGTGTCAGCGAGCGCACAGGAGATGGTTTAGATCGGCGTGAAAAGGCTTGCGCAGCAATATTCTTTTGCAGCCCTGTGCTGGTTTGATAAATCTCTAAAGCCACATTTTGGTTCTTCACAATCCACTGATCGGAAGCGTCTAAGGCCTTTAAAAATTTAGCTGGGGCATCAGGGTGCGCTTGAACGACTTTTGGATTTGCCACATAAAATGAATAGGTCTTTGGAAAATCACCAGATTGAATCAGCACTTTAGCCTGAGCATCCAACTCCGCTGCAGATAAAAACGGATCCCAAATGGCCCATGCATCAATTGATTTTTTATCAAATGCGGCACGTGCATCTGCTGGTGGAATCCAAATCGGTTGAATGTCATTCCAAGTCAAACCGGCTTTTTCTAAAGTTTTGGCTAATAACTCATGCGCACTCGAGCCTTTTTGTACAGCAACGCGTTTGCCACGTAATTCTTGAATGGTTTTGATTGAGCTGTCCGCTGGAATCACGACAGCAAGCGACTGTTCAGGCACCACTTCATAGCCAATATAATTCAGGTCTTTATTGGCAGCTTGGGCAAAAATAGGCGGGGTGTTGCCGACATAGCCATAATCCACCGCACCGACGGCAAGGGCTTCTAACATTTGTGGGCCAGCAGGGAATTCCTTCCATTCAATCTGAGCGCCGGGAAATTGTTGTTCAAAGAGCTTTTGTTCACGGGCAACCAGTAAATTTAGGGCTGATTTTTGAAAACCAATAACCAAGGTTTTTACGGCTGTTTCAGTTGGTTTTTCACGATCCTGCTGTGCTGTTTCTTGTTTTTGGCACGCACTGAGTCCAAGGCCCAAAGTGGCTAAAGTCAGTATGGAAAATGTTCTTAGAATACGCATGGCATCGCCCTTATGCTGTGGTCGGCTTATTTGATAATGGCCGACTCAATATTTAATTTATTTGGAATTAATTTTTCGTTATAAAACGCATCAGCGACTTGCTGCTGCTCTTGCGCCACTTGTGCAGTAATCGGCGTCACTTGATTGCCTAAGCGGGAAATTGATGTTTTAAGCACATCTAGACCTAAGCCGGTTTTGCCTTCGAGTAACTTGGCCGCTTCATCTTGATTTTTAGAAACCCATTGTGTGGTCAAATTCAACTCATTCACCACAGCTTGCAGGACTTTAGGATTTTCCTGAGCAAATTTGCGATCGGCCAAATAGAACTGGTAGTTCTTCACCAAGTTTTCGCCATTGGCAATGGTGCGAGCATTAAGTTGATGCTCAGCGGCAGAAAGGAACGGATCCCAAATTACCCACGCATCGACTGCACCTTTTTCAAAGGCAGCTCGTGCATCAGCAGGCGGTAAATACACGACATTGATGTCGCTAAACTTAATTTGATTGGCTTCCAACAGCTTGAGTAAGAGGTAATGCACGTTTGAGCCTTTGTTTAAGGCCACGCGTTTACCTTTTAAGTCCTGAATACTGTGAATAGCCGAATCTTTTTGCACAATTAACGCTTCAGCTTTTGGAACAGCAGGTTGGTTGGCAATGTAAACCAAATCGGTTTGAGCGGCTTGAGCAAAGATAGGTGGTGCTTCACCGACTTCACCAAATGAAACACTGCCCACATTGAGGCCTTCAAGCAGCTGTGGACCCGCAGGAAATTCCACCCATTTGATATTTACACCTTGGCTTTTTAAGGCTGTTTCTAAGGTTCCGCGTTCTTTTAAAATTGGCAATAAGCCATATTTTTGGAAACCAATATTTAAGGTGACATTTTCATCAGCCTCTTTTTTGCCACAGCCCGACATCATCATGGCACCCACAACCGCTGTAGACAGTACAAGTGTTTTTGTCCAAAGTTTTGCTTTGTGCGTACGCATGTGTTGCTCCTATAAAGGTCTAAATTTGCAGAACTGTTGATTTATGAACACATAAGCTAAAGAGTTTTCTTTTTCGAAAAAAATAAGAAAACTTAAATTTAAAATCAGGAAAAAAGATAAATAAAAATCAGCAAAACTTATGAAAAATTATGATTTTAGAAAAATATATAATGTGTCGAAGTATTGTTTTAAGTTGTTGAAATTATTTTATTTATTATGGTTATTTAAATGGTAGATATGGTTATTCTGTGGCTTGCAAAGTAATTTAAGGGTATTGCCAAGGGATTCGGCATAACCTTATGCAAAATAATGCTATTCAGCGCATAAAAAAAGCCACTTTAAAGTGACTTTTTACAAACCAATGAGTTTCGTTGGTAGTTATATAAGGCCTGACGGGCATTCGGTAAGTCATCGACACTGACTTGTTCAAAACCTTGTTCAAGGAACCAATGCGCTGTCCGTGTGGTCAAAATAAACAATTGTTCAATACCTAAATCTCGCGCTTTTTCTTCTAAATAATGCAAAATTTGGCTACCGCGATTTGATTTTCGATACCCCGGATGCACAGCTACGCACGCGATTTCAGCAGAGCGTTTTTCATTCCCTGTGACAGGAATCGGGTATAACGCAGCGCAGGCCAAAATCGTACCGTCACGTTCAATCACTGCAAATTGTCCAATTTCATTTTCTAGACGTTCGCGTGAGCGATAAACCAAGATGCCTTCTTGTTCGAGAGGGCGTAAGAGATTGATTAAGCCGCCAACATCTTGAATATCGGCAGTACGCACTTCTTCATAATGCGCATCAGTGATCATGGTGCCAGAGCCGTCACGCGTGAACAATTCTTCGATCAATGCGCCATCATAGGCATAGGAAATGAGATGAACACGGTGTACGCCTTGAAGGGAAGCATCTTTGGCAACGCTTAAATGCAGGGCTATGTCGGGGTTAGAATCTTGATATTGCAAAATATGCTGATCAAGTTGATGAGGCGTAATTTCGCGTTGTAGCTGCCCATGTTCATTGTGCAAACCATGTTGTTTGCCCAAGAAAATTAACTTATCCGCTTTTAAACTGATGGCGGTTTTGGTCGCAACTTCTTCAGCCAATAAATTAAACACTTCACCTGTCGTGGAATAACCTGTTGGCCCAAGCACCACAATATTTTGGCTCTCTAAATGACGTTGAATCGCATCAATATCGACGGAACGAACTTCACCAGACAGTTGAAAATCGATACCGTCACGAATGCCATACGGTTTTGCCGTGACCAAATTACCTGAGACCACATCAATGCGCGCGCCGTACATTGGTGAGTTGGCTAAACCCATAGACAGGAGCGCTTCAATTTGCAGACGAATGGAGCCGACGGCATTCATCACCGCAGGTAAGGATTCGCGCGTGGTGATGCGACGGTGATGATGAAATGGTGTCTTGATGCCGCTGCTTTGTAAATTATGATTGATTTGCGGACGGGCACCATGTACTAAAATTAGACGAATACCAAGCGAGTGTAATAAGGCAATATCGTGAATAATGTGTTGAAAATTTTCATGTTGCAGCGCTTCACCATCAAACATGATGACAAAGGTTTTGTTGCGATGCGCATTAATATAGGGTGCAGAATGACGGAACCAATGCACATACTGTAAGGTTGTGCTGGAAGATGGTTCAGTGATATTCGTTTGCATGCCTATGCCTGTTTATTCGCTTTGGTATGGATGATTCTAAACAAAAACATATGACAGCGGAAAGCAAATTTGACATCCTCACCCCCTTAAACGAGGGTGATTCCTACAGCTAGACGCTTATGCCCAAGCGCAAGAATGTTTAGAGCTGAGTTTATATCTCGATCATGAGCTGTACCACAGCTCATGCACTCCCATTCTCTTATTCCAAGATCTGTCTTACCTTTTGGACTACTTGAGGTGATCTCACCGCAGCACGAACAGATTTGGGTGGTATAGGCTTCTTGGACTTCTTCAAACAATACGCCTGCGTTCTCGCATTTATACTTGAGCATTGTTTTTAGTGCCGAAAATCCTGTATCCAAAACAGATTTTGCCATTTTGGTTTTTACTAATTTTTTAGCACTCAAGTCACCTGCAATAATCAATGCATTTTCATTCACAAGCTTGGTGCTTGCTTTATGCAAATGATCTTTTCGGCTATTTGCAATCTTGGCGTGTAATGCACGAACACGCTTCTTATTCCTGGCTCTCTGAGCAATACCTAATTTCTGCTCATATTTTCGATAGAATTTTGGATTTGAAATTACAGTGCCATCAGAACAGGTGGCAATATCTTTTAAGCCTAGATCAATACCAATCGCTTTGGTTGCTGTCGATTTATCTTGCTTAGGCGATTCAACAACAAGACATACATACCAACGCCCACGGCTATCCTCTACAAATGAACCTGTTTTTAACGTGTATTTGCTTAAACCGTAGCTATCCCAAAGCTTAAATTGGTGTTTTCCATACTGGACATATCCATTGGCATATTTGATAGCCAACTTTTTAAAGGGAACCCATCCCAAAGAGCGCCTTGCTGATTTTTTATTGCTGACACGCCATTTCAGCTTTGCCTTTTTAAATTGCTTTCTTAGGGTGACTAATTCTTCAGTTACAGCCTGAATGGTTTGACTATGTAAATTACATTCTTTGGATGTGCCTTTCGTATATTTGGCAATATCAAAAGCAGAGAGAAATTCACCTTTCCGCTTCAAATGTCTAAACCCTAAATCATTGACATAATTCCAGACGAAGTTCACTTCTGATGCTAGTTGGTCTAACACCTTGCAATGTTTGTCTTTTATACGTAATTTAAGGGTTTTCATGTACTTATATTAACAATCAAAACTCAAGAAAAATAGTCCTTAGTTAAATCAAACGACACTTCATGTCGTGTCGCTTATATCTCTGACCTGAAGGACAGAGTTTTACGCTCCATTTAATAAAAAAACACCTGAACAGTGTTCAGGTGTTGGGAAAGGGACTTAAGAGATCGTCGAATGATTAGCCATTCTTAATGCGAATGATGCGATCGGTACGATCATTGACTAGCACGTAGTCACCATTGATTTTGTACCATTGTTGATAACGACCGGTGTTCGGTAAGCGGCGCGCTTCACGATCACTCACTTTGTAGCGGCTTGAATCGAAATAACGAGGAAAGCTTTGACCAACACGCCAATCGCGGCTTGGATTTACACGACGAAAGTCATTACGGTCGTAGCGATTATTGTCATAACGGTTGTTGTTATTCCAATTGCTCGGACGGTGATCTTTGTCCCAACGGTTGTCTTGATGTTGGTATGACGGATGGTAACGGCGGTCATCTTGACGATGGTCTGGCGCAGCAATGGCTGCTGTTGTTGCCATCAAAGCCGATACGGAAAGAACTAAACTCGATACGATTTTGTTCATGGGACACCTCTATACATTTCTAATCTGTTTTTCGATGATTCAAAATTAGCGAGAAAGTTCAGAGAAAGCGTGGGGGCAATATAGTTGAATTGTGAAATGTATGGAGGAAATTTGAAGGTGTGTAAATGATCTGAACGCTAGGCAGCATCAGCTTTTGCGGTTAAACATTAAAAAAAACTCATAAAAAAGCCCAGAGTTGATCTGGACTTTAAAAATATGGCGAAATTAAATTCAAAACGGCTTACATACCTAAAATTTTCAGAATACTGTTACTATCTGAGTTGACCAATATGTAGTCATTATTGATTTTATACCATTGCTGATTACGCGATGGTTTAGGTAAGTTATGGTCTTTATAATCGACTTTATAACCATTACCACGATAATGCTGTGGCATCACATAGCCCGTTTGCCATTTATGTTGTTGCAAACGTTTGACTCCACGTTGTTCACGCATACGGCGTCGATCTTCAAGATCGTCATCGTCCTGATAACCACGGAAATCACGATCTTTTTTCATTTGACCATATGCATTGCCGCGTGGGCCATCAAAGCCACGTTCATCGTTCTTGAAGTGAGGCGCTGCAGACGTGATGCTGCTTGCTATTAAAGCACTGAAAGAAATAGCCAAAATTGGCAAAATCTTTTTCATGTTCAACCCTCATGAGTAATTTATCTTCAATATCACTACTGTACGCATTAAATGCAGAGAAACTGTGAAGAAAGATGAATATTTCTTTAAATAAAACGAAGAGATTGCGGATATTATGCGATAAATTTCGCGCTGAGAACAATCTTTCCATCTTGGAAGAGATGGTCCGATAATGCGCGCTTTTTATCCTTGCAATTCAGCTTTGATTAAATTTGAGGTCTATTGTAAGCACGATCAAAACAGCCCATCAAGTCTTGACAGGCAAATGAGGGGAGAGATGAAAGACTGAAAATGTTGAGTAACTTCGGGTTTTAGTACCACTGCTCGTTTAGGCATTGGAGTGAATAAATTGCTTGAGCCACAGATTCAGCTTGCTCGGCATCGTCCATTGCAGAGATCAAATTTTCAGTCAGTTGTAAGTTTTCAATTGAACGAATGGTTTCAATTTTGCGTTTTTGATCAGCCATTTGGGTCTCCTTGCCGTCGGTCTATGTCATGGCAAGCAGTCTATGCTTTTATATTTAATTTGAAAAACCGAATATTATTATAAAAATAATTTAAAAATACGATCAATAGCAAATTGGGTAATGAAGCTGTCTATTGATCAAAGCTTATTGAATTTCAAATGCTAATCTAAGAGTTTAAAAAAAGGGCATCAAATGGCCCTTTTTAAACATGAATTTTTCACTTGGAACACACTTAGTATGCGTATTTCAGGTCAGTATAATCCGTTAATGATTTTTGAATATGAGCTTGAATAAATTCATTAATATCTTCAGGTGTCATTGCTGCACCTTGTTTGGTAATCACATGCTCAAACGGTGCTTGATCTTGCGCAATGATGCGATAAACAAAGTTAGTGATCACTTGAAAGCCTGCTTCTTGCTTTTGAATGCAAGTGATATAGAAATAGGCATGCTCAAAGTTTAAGTCAGTATGCGAAAAAATAAATTGTTCAAATAATTTTGCATTTTGACCGACATCTAATCCTTTTAAATCGTCCACGATACTCGGGTCGAATTTCATCCCATATTTTGCTGAAATCGGTTGACCATCGACCAGTAGGTTAACCATGCCATCCTCAGTTGGAGTCACTGTAATATTGCTAAAGTCAGACATGTATCAATCCAATGTTTTTAAAGAATGCCCCAAGTATCGGCAAATTTGCTAAAAACTCAAGTCGACTTTCGCGTGGTCACTGCAAAATCAGTCGGTTAATGATGCGTTGTAAAGATTCAAGACATAAAAAAAGGAAGCGCGATCTTCCTTTTTAAATTGGGTTTTCACCCTATTCATCTTGGGCATCTATGCTGGCACCGGTTAAATGCAAGCTGTCGTCACCCATTAAATATAAATATGCAGGCATGATGCTTTCAGGCGTAGGCAAAGTTTTTGGATCTTCGTCTGGATACGCCTTTGCACGCATGGCAGTACGTGTCGCACCGGGATTAATGCAGTTAAAACGAATATTGGGGTGTTCATTTTCTTTGGCGAACAATGTACTCACGGCTTCAATGGCAATTTTTGAGACCGAGTACGCGCCCCAACGTTCACGGGCTTCACGTCCCACACCCGAACTGGCAAAGACCACTGAGGCATGCTCAGATTTTTGCAGTAATGGCATTAGCTCTTGAGTCAGTACAAAAGGCGCACGAAGGTTCACCGCCATAACATCATCCCAAACATCCACAGGATAATGTTCTAGTTCAGTTCGCTCACCCAAGATCCCTGCATTATGCAAAATGCCGTCTAGGCGACCAAATTGCTTTTCTAAGGTGTCGACCAATAGCTCATAGTCACGAGGAGAGGCACTAGACAGTTGTAGCGGTAAAATCGCCGGTTGGGGGGCACCCAATCCTTCAATTTCATCGTAAATCACTTCTAGTTTATTCAGTGTGCGTCCATGTAAAACCACGGTTGCGCCATGTAAGGCATAGCTGAGGGCAGCCGCACGGCCAATACCATCGCCCGCACCTGTAATCAGGATAATGCGATCTTTGAGCAGATCGGGGCGAGGTTGATATTCTGAATATTTCATCCGTACCTCCTCGTTTTATTGTGTTGTGTTCTATCGTTATAAAGTCGCTGTGTTTAGCGTTTTCGGTTTGATGACCAAATCATGAATGACTTCATGCAATTCAGCAACAGTCTTCACTATACAATCTGCATGCCAAGCTGTTAAGTCATCTTTGTGTTGTAAAGGTAAATAGCCATAAGCCGCAAGAATTGTGTACATCTGTGCATTACGACCGGCATCGATATCACGTGGATGATCACCGACATAGATACAGTCTTGAGCATCTAGATGAATGTGCTTGGCTGCTAAATACATCGGCTCTGGGTCTGGCTTGGTTTTACTGACATCGTCTGGGCAAACCAATACCGAGCAGCGCTCATTCAAATTCAACGCTTTGAGCAACGCTTCACTGAGTGAACGCGGCTTATTGGTGACAATACCCCACGGAATTTGATACTGTTCAAGTTCATCGAGTAGCGGATACATGCCTTCAAATAGGTCTGTATCGACGGCTATATCAGCACCATACAGATCTAGAAAGCGTTGACGATGTGTCAGAAAGACAGGATCTTCAACGTCTAACTCTGGATAGACCAGTTTGACCATGGCACGCGCGCCTTCAGATACTTGTACACGAATGTCTTCTGCACTGACCACCGCAATGCCTTTGTCACGGCACATGTCTTGAATAATACGAATAAAATCAGCCGCGGTATCAATCAGTGTACCGTCAAGATCAAAGAGTACAGCTTTCATTAGGCTTCTTTCACCGTATGAACCATATAGTTCACATCCACATTGGGTGCGAGCCAATAGCGTTTGGTGATCGGGTTATAATGTAAACCAGTCATATCTTTGAGTTTTAACTCGGCTTGACGAATATCATGAGCTAATTCTGAAGGTTTAATAAACTTGGAATAATCATGAGTGCCTTTCGCCAACATACGTAAAACATATTCCGCTCCAATAATCGCAAACAAATACGCTTTAGGATTACGGTTAATGGTCGAGAAGAACACATGACCACCCGGTTTTACCAGCTTTTGACAGGCTAAAATGATCGAAGCTGGATCGGGTACGTGTTCGAGCATTTCCATACAGGTGACGACGTCATATTGACCTGCTTGCTCTTCTGCCAATTGCTCTACAGGTACTTGGCGATATTCAATATTTTGTACATTTTCTTGTTCGGCATGTAAGCGTGCAACATTTAATGGCGCTTCACCCATGTCGATACCCAATACTTGCGCACCGCGACGTGCCATGCTTTCAGCTAAAATACCGCCGCCACAGCCCACATCTAATACTTTCTTGCCAGTGATGCCATTTGAATGCTCATCAATCCAGTTCAAACGCAGAGGATTAATCATGTGCAAAGGGCGGAACTCAGAATGCTGATCCCACCATATGGCTGCGAAAGCTTCAAATTTGGCAATTTCTTGTGGATCAACATTCAATTGCGACATCGGTTGCACCTCAATCAAGTCTTTATATTTTAGAAAAAAGTTTATGGGAGTTAGTGTAGCGCGTCCTGAAAAAAAAGCGATAAAAGCCTTAAAAAAGTTCACAGAATGAAAACGAAATCGACAGATTTGATTTATAGTGTTGCCATAAACTAATCATAATGATTTTGAGGACGATAAGTTCAATGAAAAAATTCCTTTTAGGCACGATTACAACAGCTATTTTGGCTTTTTCTGGCAGTGCGATGGCAGCGCAATTTGTCGCGGGGACTGATTACACAGTTATTCCAAAACCGATTAAAGTCGAACGTCCGGGTAAAATCGAAGTCCGTGAGTTCTTTTGGTATGGCTGCCCACATTGTTTTACATTAGAACCGCATATGCAAACGTGGTTAAAGCAATTGCCTAAAGATGTACGTTTTGTCCGTACACCTGCAGCAATGAATCCACTTTGGGAACAAGGCGCGCGTGCTTACTATGCATCGGAAGCACTGGGTGTTCGTCAAAAAGCACATTTACAATTGTTCCATGACATTCATGTGGGTCAAAAAAATATCTTAGAACAAGGCGCATTTGCTAAGTTCTACACCCGTTATGGTGTTCCTGAAGCGAAATTTAACAGCACATTTAAATCATTTGCTGTGTCTTCAAAAATTGCTCAAGCGAAAAGCTTAGCGGCTCAATATCAATTGAGCGGCGTGCCTGCGATTACCGTCAATGGTAAATACATCGTACAAGGTGAAGATGCACGTACCGTTGAAATCGTGAAATTCCTTGTTGATAAAGAACGCAAAGCGAAATAACAGATGTCATAAAAAAGCCGCACTCGATGCGGCTTTTTTTATGACGGTACATTTTGCGTTTTAGGTCGATAAATTTTGCGGATCAGCGATTTGAGCCAAAGATCGATCCCAATGTAAGATGCCACGAAATAAGAGCTGAACTTGAGTCTGAGCTTGGCGGCGAAATTGTTGTAGCGCATCCGTACGTTGTGGAAGGTCAATATGTCGATGTAAGTCAATCCACTGCATGGCCCAACTTAAGGCCAATTCAAACAAAATTTGTCCCAATACTTTGAGGTCTTGTTCGGATTGAATATGTTGAGTCGCTTCAACTTGAGCCAGTGCATGGGCCAAATCGGTACTGAGAAAATTAAACTCACGAGTAATGGCTTGTCTTAAGAATGCTGAACCACCCCAACGTTCAGCAATAAGAAACATCCATGCCTCAGGAAATTGCTCAACGGCATGAAATAAATAATCCAGACTTTGTCGTGTGCGTGCATCTGGTGCTTGAAAGCATTGCTGACTCAGTTGATTGAGGACATTGCGAAGGTGCAGGGCCATTTGGTCGACTAGTTCCAAACCGAGTTCGTCCATGTCTTGAAAATGGCGATAAAATGCAGCGGGAACCAAGCCGACATGACGGGAAATTTCGCGTAAGCTCAGGCTACTGAAAGAACGGCCCGTAGTACTCAATGCAAGCGCTGCATCAAGGATAGCTTTACGACTTTGTTGCTTACGTTCTTCCCGTATCGACATGCAATTCGTCCTGAATATTGCGTGGCTTCAGTCTAACAAATTTCCTGATGTCGTACGATGGGCTTATCAAAACTTGGATGAATGGATTTTGTAAATGCACACGAATGCGTCCCGAATCTGGCTGTACCTTCTGTTATAATGTACCGCAATCAATTTTGTCAGATTAAGGACTCATTATGCGTATCGACCAACGAGCATTAGATCAATTACGTGAAGTAAAAATTACCCGTAACTACACACGTTATGCGGAAGGTTCTGTATTGGTTGAATTTGGTCATACAAAAGTTCTTTGTACTGCAAGTGTCGACAACTCCGTGCCGCGTTTCCTTAAAGGCAAAGGTCAGGGTTGGGTGACTGCTGAATATGGCATGTTACCTCGTTCAACACATACACGTACTGACCGTGAAGCGGCACGTGGTAAACAAAGCGGTCGTACTCAAGAAATTCAACGTCTGATTGGTCGTAGCTTACGTGCGATGGTCGATTTGAAAAAATTGGGTGAAAATACCATTAGTATCGACTGTGATGTGATTCAGGCAGATGGCGGTACACGTACAGCATCAATTACAGGTGCAGCAGTTGCCTTGGTCGATGCGATGAATGTCTTGCTTGAAAATAAAAAAATTAAACAAGATCCATTAAAAGGTCTCGTTGCTGCGATTTCTGTAGGGATGTATCAAGACGAGGCATTACTTGATCTTTGCTATGAAGAAGATTCAAGCTGCCAAACAGACATGAACGTAGTGATGACGCAAGCCGGTGAGTTCATTGAACTTCAAGGCACAGCAGAAGACAAACCATTTACACGTACACAGTGTAATGAAATGCTTGAATTGGCTGAAAAAGGCATTCAAGAATTGATCAAAAAACAACAAGAAGCTTTAGGCTGGTAAGTTGTTTGATTCAGTTCAAACTGAATAAAGAACGCATCTTCGGATGCGTTTTTTATGCGCTGAATATAGAAAATCCAACATGAATCGGCTATTCAGTAACGTGTCTTTGACTCAAATTAATAGAATCAGGATGCTTTGAAGGACTAAAAATGAAAAATTGGATGATGCATTTTTCTTTATTCAGCGTATTTTTGATCAGTGGTTGTGATTTTTGGGAAATCAGGTTCAAGAGCGTGAAGGTGGTCGTTTTTCTGAACAAAGTGAAAACTCAAAAGATCATGACGATGATCAAGATGAGCGCGAGCAGCATGAAGACGATGCGGAGCATGAAAAGGACTCTGAACATGAAGATGAAACTGAACGAGCTAAACAACAGCAAGATGATGATTACGTCATGCTAGAGGTTAAGCATCAAAAAGGGTGCAATAGCACCCTTTATTTATGTTTAGAGCAAGTCTAGAGCGTTAGGCATTAAAGCGCATAGATAAATCAATCGCTGTGACATCTTTGGTGAGCACACCCATCGAAATATAATCGACCCCTGTCGTTGCCACTTCACGTAAGTTTGCAATAGTGATATTGCCTGAGGCTTCAAGTTTACAGCGACCATTGACGTGTTTAACGGCATCAATCATTTGTTGCTGACTAAAGTTATCCAACATCACAATATCCGCACCTGCTTCTAACGCTTGGTTGAGTTCATCCCAAGTTTCGACTTCAACTTCCACAGGTTTACCCGGTGCAATCTGGTGTGCTTTGGCAATCGCTTGTTGGATGCCACCTGCTGCCATGATGTGATTTTCTTTAATTAGAAATGCATCAAATAAACCTAAGCGATGGTTTTGACCACCTCCGACAGCAACCGCATATTTTTGTGCAATACGTAGGCCTGGCAAGGTTTTACGGGTATCGAGTAGACGAGTATGCAAACCTTCAAGCTGCTGGACATAGGCAGCAGTTTTGGTCGCAACTGCAGATAAGGTTTGTACAAAATTTAAGGCAGGACGCTCAACCGTAAGTAAGCTACGTGCAGAACCTGCGAGTTTTAAAAAGGCTTCGCCTGCGGCCACACGGTCACCGTCATGTTTCAACCAAGTGACTTGGACAGCGGCATCATAAGCCTGAATGAGTGCATTGACCCAAGGCTGACCCGCCAAGATCATCTCTTCACGGCTGATAATCGTTGCAGTGGCTTGTTCATCTTCTGGAGTTAATAGGGCAGTAATATCGCCTTCGCCAATATCTTCTTGTAGTGCGTGTTGAATATTGATTTGGATTGATTGTTCAAGCAAAGATTGCGATATGCTCATAAGAAGTTCCGTATCTTTTTTAACCCAGGAAAATGTGCGCGTTATATTAGCATTGTTCCTGAAAAATGAGCGATTTTTAACTACTTTCACAGACTTGAATTGAGATTTCAATGTGAAAGTTTTAGCATTAAAACTTTCAAGTAGGGCTCGGCGTTTTGATCTGCAGCATAGCAGGCCGGCTTAGACACAGGATTCTTTTATGTCACAAGCAACAACATTTCAGGTGCAGGATGGGCAATTGCTAGGTGCGCGTCAAATTCCATCACCGAATTTTAACCAGCGTCCTGAAGATACCGAAATTCAGCTTGTCGTCATTCATAATATTAGTTTGCCACCTTCTCAGTTTGGCGGTGGTTATATCGAACAATTTTTCCAAAATCAGTTGGATTGGTCGAAACATCCTTATTTTCAGACCATTGAAGGGATGCAAGTATCGACACATTTATTGATCCTGCGCACAGGTGAAGTTCTACAGTTTGTCAATTTTAATGATCGAGCTTGGCATGCAGGTCGTTCAACCTATTTAGCACAAAAAGAATGTAATGATTATTCGATTGGCATTGAACTCGAAGGAAGTGATGATTTACCTTTTGAGGCTGCACAATATGCCGTGCTGACCGAGGTCGTGGCGTGTTTACAACAGGCTTATCCTAAAATTCAACAACATATTGCAGGGCATTCAGATATTGCACCGGGACGTAAAACCGATCCAGGTCCATTTTTTGAGTGGAACGCTTTTCGTCAGCAGCTGCATCATTTTAAAAACAAATAAACAATACACACTGCGTTTAATAAACCAATGAAATTCCTTGATGAGTTTCATTACAATAGGCGCACTTTCAAAAGTGAGAAATACCGATGGCGCTTTGGCGTTCGACAGTCATTGTCAGTGCAATGACTATGTTGTCCCGTGTATTGGGACTGGTACGGGATATTGTCCTGTTAAATGTATTTGGTGCAGGTAAAGACTTCGATACCTTCGTGGTTGCCTTTCGTATTCCTAACTTTTTTAGGCGTTTATTCGCAGAAGGGGCATTTTCACAAGCCTTCATTCCTGTATTGACTGAATATAAAACCAGTCGAACCCATGCCGAAGTCCAGATTCTGATTAGCCGTGTTTTTGGCTGTTTAGGTCTGGTGATGACCAGCTTGACGTTCATCGCGATGGTGGCCGCACCCGCGATTATCTATATCTATGCACCGGGTTTCCATGGTGATGCAGACAAATTTGCATTAGCCACCGATATGTTCCGCCTAACGATTCCTTACTTACTGTTTATGTCTTTAACGGCATTTGCCAGTAGTATTTTGAATAGTTATGGCTCATTCAGTACACCTGCGTTCGCTCCAGTGTTACTCAATGTCGCGATGATTGCCGGTGCGCTATGGTTAACCCCTTATATGGCTGAGCCAATTATGGCTTTGGGTTGGTCTGTTGTCGCTGCAGGCTTCTTGCAATTGGCGATTCAGATTCCTGAGCTATGGCGTAAAAAATTACTGATTCCACCAAAAGTTGACTTCAAACATGAAGGTGTTGATCGCATCATGAAGTTGATGCTGCCAGCACTGTTTGGTGTCTCAGTGACGCAGATCAACCTACTGTTGAACACCATTTGGGCGTCTTTCATGCAAGATGGTTCGGTGTCATGGTTATACAGTGCCGAACGGATGACCGAATTGCCATTGGGCTTAATTGGTGTCGCGATAGGTACCGTAATTTTACCTTCGTTGTCTGCGCGTCATGCTGAACAAGATCAAGAAAAATTCCGTCGTATGATTGATTGGGCAGCTAAGGTCATTATCTTGGTGGGTGTGCCTGCAAGTATTGCGCTTTTCATGCTCTCTACACCTATTATTCAGGCCTTATTTGAACGTGGTCAATTTAGCTTTGAAGATACACAGATGACCGCATTGGCATTGCAATGTATGAGTGCCGGTGTGATTTCATTCATGCTCATTAAAGTGTTTGCACCAGGGTTTTATGCGCAACAAGATACCAAAACTCCTGTACGTGTAGGTTTAATGGCGGTCGCAGCCAATGCCATTCTTAACGTGGTGTTTATTGGATTCTTTAAACTGATTGATTGGCATGCTGAGCATATGGCCTTGGCATTGGCATCCTCTGGTTCCGCATTAGTGAATGCAGGGATGCTGTATTTTTATTTACATAAGCGCAATATTTTTCGCTTTGGCGCACATTGGAAAAAGTTGGTGATTCAGTTTGCGATAGCCAATGCTGTGATGATTGCTGCACTGTGGTATGGCTTAACATGGTACAACGGTGATGTATCTGCGTGGATGCGTGTCGCGGAAATGATCATCTTATGTGTGATTGGTGTTGCTGCTTATGGTATCGCCTTAATTGCAACAGGCTTTAGACCACGTCACTTAAAACCTTAAAGCTAAAACCTACAGCGTAATGCGTTTGACGTTGATGTAAAAAAATAAGAGCCTATAGGCTCTTATTTTTTTGATTGAGACTCAAGATGATAAAAACATACGTTTCTGATTCATGAGTCTGAGGGGAGTAATTTGTAGTTTAAAACGACATTGAATCAGTCACTCAGTCGCCTAAACTTTTCCTCGAGAGAGGAAACCAACAATTGCGAGAATGACTGCAATAACCAAAAGAATAACAGCAAAGTCTTTGGATAAGCCTGCCACACCACCAAAACCTAGCAGACTCGCAATCAAAGCAATTACAGCGAAAATAATAGCCCAGCGGAACATAGTTTTATCTCCATGTGATTTTTTATTCTGTCTCATCAGTATAGGAGTCACAGAAAGCATGCTATGTATTCTTTTGTTTATTTAATGTTCAATATTCGGTAACTTAAATGAGGAATTTATGTGCGGGTTCAGTTAATATGCCTGCCACCTTCGTTGCGAGCGAGAAGATGACCGATACTCTACGCCCACATTTTTGGAAAAAGCATGCTTTGACTGAACTCACCCATTTGGAGTGGGAGTCCCTCTGTGATGGTTGCGGGCTTTGTTGTTTAATCAAGCTTGAAGATGAAGATACGCAAGAGGTGGCTTACACCAAAGTGGCATGCAAACTTTTAGATTGTGAAACCGCCAGTTGTTCCGATTATCCAAATCGCAAATCACACGTTGCAGACTGCATACAGCTGACACCTGAACAAATTCACCAATTTCATTGGCTACCGCCGAGCTGTGCTTATCGTAGAATTTCTGAAGGGAAAGATTTACCGCGTTGGCATCATCTCGTGACGGGAAGTCGTGACAGTATTTTGAAGGCACGAAAGTCTGCCGCAGGGCGTTGCATCAGTGAAGAAGACGTCAACCCTGATGATATTGAAGATTATATTGTGCGTTGGGTACGCTAAAGGACATAGATACGCTCTATCTTGGGGCTAGAGTTGATCTTGTATCATGGCCAGAAAGTCTTGTTCTGACAGAACCTGAAAACCATGCTGTTTGAGGAGTGCTGTGGTTACTCCATAGCCTTCAATTTTTGTACGCGTAAAGGTGCCATCATAAATATAATGACTGCCGCACGACGGGCTACGATCTTTTAAGACCACCACATCAACCTTATGCAATTGGGCCAATTCCAACATGCGGTGGGCACCCGCGATAAATTCAGCACTGACATCTGTGCCCAAGACATCTTTGACTTGGGCTGTACCATTGAGCACATCAGTGGCTTGACCATTTTGAATTTCTGCAGGAAAACGTGGACAGCTAAGGCCGCCCATCATTTCTGGGCAGGCCGTAATGACTTGGTGAGTCTGCATCAGTTGGCAAATTGCTTGTTGTGTATTTGATTTGGCATCATAACGAACGGGTTGGCCTGCCAGACAGGCACTGACTAAATACTTCAGTGTCATCGTGTCTTGCTCCACAAGTTTTAGTGACTCAAAAGTTCCATCGCATGGTCATAACTGAGCGGACGATAAAAGTAAAAACCTTGTCCAGTATGACAATTACATTCTTTTAAGGTATCGACCTGTTCCGGTTTCTCTATACCTTCGACTAATATATTCAGGGAAACACTCGCACCAATTTGGGTAATCGCTTTGACAATGGCAAGTGCTGAACAGTCGGTATGCATGCGTTCCACAAAATTACGGTCTATCTTAATACAGTCGACAGGGTAATTACTCAAACGTATTAATGATGAATGACCTGTACCAAAATCATCTAGAGAAATGTGTATGCCATGCTCTTTTAATAAATGGAGAGCGCGAATCACATAATTTGAGCCACGTTCTGACAGGCTTTGCTCGGTAATTTCGACCTCAATAATGTCGGGTGAAATACCAAACTGCTTTAAGCGATTCAGTAGTTTTTCCGCATAATCATCACGTAAAAATTCGACAGGGGCTGCATTTATTGAAATTGGTAGCGGTTGAAGTCCGAGTTCAATCCATTTTTGAATATCTTGAAAGATTTTAATTTGCATCGTTTCACTAATGCGTGAAGCCAATTCATAATCTTGAAATGCAGCAAAAATTTGAGAAGGTAATTGTAATTGTTGGTCTTTATCGTACCAACGCAGCAAAGCTTCAAAGCCGACCACTTGACTGTCAGAAAGGCGAACTTTGGGTTGATAAAACGGAATAATTTGATTGGACTTAATCAGGCTGCGGGCTAGCGTTAATTGGCGAGTGGTATTTTCAAGAATTTTAAACATGGTGTGGTTGAACATTCGCACCCCACCACGACCACTGCCTTTTAAATCATTCAGTGCAATATCTGCGCATTTAAGTAAATTCGAGGAATTTTGTGCATCGCGTGGGTAGATCGCACAGCCAATACTCATACCTATATTGATGCTTTGTCCATTATAGAAAATCGGCATATCCATTTGCTGACAGGCGATGCTGGCAATATCTGTTAATTGTTGTTGCGATTTTAAGTTCGGAATAGAAATGGCAAATTCATCGCCACCTAAGCGTGAAACCACGATATTTGCATCAAAACAGTGCTGAAAACGCTGTCCAAGGGTATGCAGTAAATGGTCTCCAGCACTATGCCCTAAGGTGTCATTAATATGCTTAAAATAATCCAGATCGATCAATAACAAACCCAGTTGTTGCTGATGTTCTCGTGCCACTCTTAAGTGACTTTTAAAGACTCGACTAAACGCACGGCGGTTTAATAAACCTGTTAAATCATCCTGTTCAATGATCCGTTGGAGTTTATTTTCCGCCAGTCGCTGTACCGTAATATCACGGGAGACACAGAGAATTTCTTTGACTTGACCATATTCATTGAATACTGGGCTGAGCATGTTATCCCAATAAGCCATGGGTTCATCGGCCACTTGGCTCATGCCGACAAAGCGAGAAGTTTTTCCTTGTTTGGCTTCTGCAAAAGCATTCAGACACGCGTCGCGGACTTCTTCAGGCAATAATTTGTGCCATGACATACCAAACTCAGTTTCAGTCGGCGACACACCGAGAGCTAAGCAACCAGCGCGGTTCATATGCAGAATATGACCGTCTAGGCTTAATAATTTAATACAGTCGACACTGGCATCTAACATTTGATTACGGCTGTCGAGTTTTTCGCGTAATTTTGCACATTGGGTATGTTGTAATTGTATATTCTTGGCTTGAGGCATTTGTTGAAATGAATATATAGATAGATCAATGCCTTGTTGAACTTGAGGTATTTGCTTTTGCTTTAATGATTGCTTCATACAATCTGTCCAATTGGGTCAGGCAAGCTAAAAATGGGATATCTAGCCGATCATACTTTAATTTGATCGATAAGGGATAAGATCTCTTGTTACATTATAGTTAACATTCGCCTAAGGATTTTTACATGCAAGATACTTAAATAATGACATCAAACCAGCCTCTTAAATTGAATATCGAATAAAGCAAAGATTCTGCCAAGGCAGTGTTAGAATAGAAAAAACGTCCCCAATTGCCGGAAACGAAATAATAAGATGTCAGACAGCCAAATTCCTCTTCCTGAACGCATGCGTCCTCATGATTTATCGCAAATTATTGGACAAGATCACCTTTTGGGTGAAGATGCACCGTTACGCCAGATGATTGACCAAGGGCATTTGCCATCGATTATTTTTTGGGGACCTCCGGGTGTAGGTAAAACCACAATTGCATTGTTGTTAGCGCAGGCCGTTGACCGACCATTTATTAGTTTATCTGCGCTCAATACTGGGGTGAAAGAGTTACGTGAAATCATCGCCGATGGTGGAGATTTATTGACACCTGTGGTGTTTATTGATGAAATTCATCGCTTTAATAAGTCACAACAAGATGCCTTACTGAATGCTGTCGAAAAGGGCAAAATTACCCTGATCGGTGCAACCACAGAAAATCCCTCATTTGAAGTCAACAATGCCTTATTGTCGCGTTGTCAGGTCTATACCTTAAATGCTTTGGATAATGACGCAATTCAGCGCTTATTGGATCAAGCCATTCAGCAAGATTCGTTTTTAAAAGAGCGTTATATTCAAATCGAAGAATATGAAGCTTTATTTCAATTTGCCGCAGGTGATGCTCGTAAAGCATTAAATCTTTTAGATTTAATCGCCAGTACGTTTGAGCCAGACTTAGAAAATATCATTAGCAATGCGGTGGTGGTCAAAGTGGCGCAGCAAAATATTGCACGCTATGACAAATCGGGCGAACAGCATTACGATTTAGTTTCGGCTTTTATTAAGTCGATTCGAGGCAGTGATCCAGATGCAGCTTTGTATTGGATGGCTCGAATGCTCAAAGGTGGTGAAGATCCTGTCTTTATTGCTCGTCGTATGTTGATTGCGGCATCAGAAGATATTGGCAACTCAAATCCAAATGCCTTGCTGTTGGCAGGAGAATGCTTCCGATCTGTGCAGGCAATTGGTATGCCTGAATGTCGAATCATTTTGGGGCAATGTGCGGTGTACTTGGCAACCAGTGCAAAAAGTAACAGCACTTATTTGGCCATAAACAAAGCTTTAGATTTGGCAGAAAAAACCTCGAATCTACCCGTGCCATTGCATTTGAGAAATGCACCAACCAAATTGATGAAAGAGCAAGGCTATGGCGTGGACTATTTATATCCACATAATTATCCTGAACATTTTGTCATGCAAGACTATATGCCGCCTGAACTGAAAGGCACTAAGCTGTATGAGTCTGCACGCAATAAACGTGAAGTCGAAGGTGAGCGTTTGCAGCAACGCCGTTGGATGCAACAACAACAGCAACAATGATTTGAATGATCATAATGAAAAGGCGCTTCGGTGCCTTTTTTTATGTCTAATTCACGCAAAAAAAAGCCCAACTCAAGGCGAGCTGGGCTGAAAAAATAGGATGCCTTTGGGGAGATACATCCTAGAGGGTAGATGGAAAATCTGGTCGGCATACACATTGGAAACTTATAGATCCTAATGCTGCCTGGTATGTGGCTATCTTAGTGTGAACTTGGCTAAATGTGAAACAGAGGATTTTTATGGTTAACATTTGTTTTTTCGATCATGGATTAATCGAGTAATATTTTATTAAAAAACCGAGCTAAAGAGCTCGGTTTTTTAAATCGATGAACGAATTAGATATCAGAAAGGTCGATACCTAAACGTGCAGCAACTTCTTCATACGCTTCAACCACACCGCCTAAACCTTGACGGAAACGGTCTTTGTCGAGTTTTTTCTTAGTGTCTTTGTCCCATAGACGGCAGCCGTCTGGAGAGAATTCGTCACCTAGTACGATACGGTCGTGGAACACGCCAAATTCAAGTTTAAAGTCAACAAGCAGCATGTTGCCTGCATCGAATAGACCTTTAAGTACTTCGTTTACTTTATAAGTCAATTCTTTCATTTGAGCGAGTTGTTCTGCAGTCGCCCAACCTAATGCAATCGCTTGTGATTCATTCACCATTGGGTCGCCTAACGCATCGTCTTTGAAGAACAATTCGAAAGTTGGCGGAGTAAGTTCTTTACCTTCTTCAACGCCTAAACGACGGCAAAGTGAACCTGCTGCATAGTTACGAATTACGCACTCTACAGGAACCATGGTTAATTTTTTCACTAAAACTTCAGTTGGAGAAAGAAGTTTTTCGAAATGAGTTTCGATACCAGCCGCAGCCAATTTTTCCATGATAAAGGCGTTAAAACGGTTGTTCACCTTACCTTTGCGATCCAGTTGTTCAATTTTTTCACCGTTGAATGCAGAAGCATCGTCACGGAAAACTAGGATGAGGTGGTCAGAACTATCTGTTTCATAAACAGATTTCGCTTTACCAGTATAGAGCAAGGTTTGTTTTAACATGAGGGAACCTTTTTCGAGAAAAAATGCCTAGTACGACTAGGCTGGCCAATTTTGGTAAATCTGAGCTAACAGATCTGCAGCTTTTTCTTTGTCTGCAAAACTGTTATCGGCATTGAACACAGCGATGTTATTGCTTGAACCTACAGAAGAAAGTCTTAAGACATAGGTCTGCTGATCGACCTTGACGGTTACTTCGTAACGGTTTTTGCTCTGACCAACAATGGTATGGTTAAGGCTACTGAGGGTAGCAAGTGTGTATTGCCAAATTGTAGCAGAATTTCCTTCAACTTTGATCAGTGGATTTTGATTTCCATCCACCAATAGTTGAGGGCGGCTAATATTTGTACTGTCTGTTGAGGAATCTGCGACGACATTATTTTTTTCCGCGGCTGGACGCGGAAGGGCATAGCGATTGCCACGCTTATTTTCAAGCTTTGGTGCATGCTCAATTGCTAGCGGGTCAACTGATGGAGCAGGATACAAAGGCGTTGCAGGACGAACCATTGACCCTTCAGGGTATTTCAGCGGTTCAACATCTGTGGTTTGTTTATAGTCCAGTGTGCCATTATTAAAGGCAAGTGAACTACAACCGGCTAATGTAAATACTGAAAGTGCCAGGCTAAGTCCTAAACGTAATTGCATGATGTTTGCTCTTCTTTATTTGATAACGCCCGCAGTGATGAGTGCTTCACGAAGCGGAGTACGATATTGTTCTGCAAGGGGTGTTAATGGTAAGCGAATGCCTGTTTCAATCAGGTTCATCTCATGAAGTGCCCATTTCACAGGAATTGGGTTCGATTCGCAAAATAAAATTTGATGTAAATTTGCAACAGTATTGTTTTGTTGCTCGGCTTGGACTGCGTCACCCGCCAAAGCGCTTGCACACACTTCGCTCATTTCTTTTGGCGCCACGTTCGCAGTAACCGAAATGTTGCCTTTAGCACCTAAACCCATTAACTGATAAGCCGTTGCATCATCACCTGAGTACACCACCATATCTTTGCCTTTAAGGCCTTCAATGAGTTCTTGACCACGAGGAACATCGCCAGTGGCGTCTTTAATGCCCACGATTTGTGGAATATCAGCAAGACGGATCACGGTGTCGTTGTGCATGTCTACACCGGTTCGGCCAGGTACATTGTACAAAATTTGAGGTAAATCAACAGCTTCAGCAATCGCTTTGTAGTGTTGATACAGGCCTTCTTGGGTAGGTTTGTTATAGTATGGTGTAACTAATAATGCCGCATCTGCACCTAATTCTTTGGCTTCTTTGGTGAGTTCAATTGCTTCGTGGGTTGAGTTTGCACCTGTGCCGGCAATAATTGGAATGCGTTTGTTCGCCACACGGATGATTTCTTTGATCACCTGAGTGTGTTCGGCCATGCTCAAGGTAGAAGCTTCACCTGTAGTCCCTACAGCAACAATACTATTGGTGCCTTGCTTTATATGCCACTCAACCAGCTTCTCGAGGCTCTTCCAATCTACGCTGCCATCTTCAAACATTGGGGTGACGATTGCGACAATTGAACCTTGAATGGTCTGAGCTTGCTGAGTCATTTTGAAAAGCTATCCTATTTGTCCATCCGACAAGATGAAATATTGATTTCTGGATGGTTTCGAATTTTGATTTGTAGCATGTTCATTGGGCTATACCCAAGTTGAATAATGCTTACGCAAATTATGACTGATCAAACGCATAAGAACAATATGCTTTGGTCAAAGCCATAAAATTCTTTATACAAATCAAACTTAAAACAATCAAGTGTAAAATAGCGGTTTTTTTGCAGCCTGAAAATTGTTCAGCAAGGGCTGAATCTTGAAAATGTTTTATTCAATCGAGAGGGTTGGCATGGTTGATGGGATTGATTAAATCATCAGCAAAAGGTTGATCTATGTGTATTCCGTGCTTTTTAATCAGAATTTAAGATTAAATAACAATGACTAAAGATTTAAAAACTATATCAATTCGCTCGGGTTTTATTACAAATGATTGTTAAAAACTTGGGTAATAATCTTTTTTATATCTAATAGAAATAGACATGTTTTTATGAGTGTTTAAAAAGATCGCTTGATTTGACTGTTCATTGCACGATTCATATTTTTTTATTTTAAATTTTTAATTGTTTTTACGACTTTGTGACTTAAAGCACAAAAACTATTACACCATGCACGTAATCCAATTTTGGACGAAAGGCTTCAACTTATTGGTAGTTATATCCTTTATAAGGCTCAGCGATGATGCGACTTAATTTGAACGCTGATGACAACAAGGATTCTCCAATGGAAAAGTCAGATAATAAGCATGCTATTGTCACGGTAGCAATCTGCTTCCTTATTGCAGTAATCGAAGGTCTGGATATTCAGGCTGCAGGTATTGCAGCAGCAGGGATTCGTGAATATTTCGGGCTGGATAGCTCGCAGCTAGGGGTGTTTTTTAGTGCCGGTATTTTAGGATTATTACCTGGTGCTTTGTTGGGTGGTCGGATTGCAGACCGAATGGGCCGTAAAAAAGTATTAATTTGGTCTACGGGGATGTTCGCCATCTTTACCTTATGTACGGTATGGGTAAATAGCTTCCATAGCTTACTCGCTGTACGTTTTCTTGCAGGTGCAGGTTTAGGTGCAGCAATGCCAATTTTAATTACCTTGGCATCTGAAGCGGTAACGCCACAAAATCGTGGTCGTGCAGTCGGTTTGATGTACTGTGGTATGCCTGTGGGTGCGGCAATCTTATCATTGGTCGCAATGACGGACTTCGGTGCAAACTGGAAAAATATTTTCTATTTAGGCGGTTTATTACCGATTGTTGTGATTCCATTGATGATTTGGTTCCTGCCCGAATCGCGTGAATTCTTGAAAGCCAAAGATCAAGCGGTTCAAGCGACTGCCAATGGTGAAGTGCAACAAGGTGCTTTCAAAAACCTCTTTAACACAGAAAACCGTTTACGTACTTTCTCAATTTGGGTGAGCTACTTCTTCACCTTGATGGTGGTGTACATCATGTTGAGCTGGTTACCGTCGTTGTTCACCGAACTCGGTTTCACTCGTAAAGATGGTGCAACTGCGCAGTTCTACTTCATGGTGAGTGCAACCATTGGTACGATCATTTTAGGTATGTTGACTGACCGTTGGAAGAAAGCTTATGTGATCATTTTGATGTACGGCGGTATTTTGGCAGGTCTATTTGCGCTGAATGGTGCAGGTTCATTGACTCAAATGTACATGGCGTCAGCTTTAGTCGGTGCATTCGTGATTGGTTGCCAAGGTGTATTGTATGCCTTCGGTGGTATCGTGTATCCGACACAGTTACGTGGTACGGGTGTTGGTGTAGCTTCAGCCGTTGGTCGTGTCGGTGCAATGTTAGGCCCTGCAATTGCGGGTCAGTTATTGGCAGCAGGTTTTGGTGCGGCAGGGGTGATTACCGCGGCAATTCCATGTATCGCAATCTCTGCAATATTTATGTTGATATTGGTACGTCGTATTCCATCATAAGGAACATGCCATATCAAAAAAAGCCCGCATCATGCGGGCTTTTTTTATGGCGACAATAGAAGTCGCACTAATGCTCTAAACCAATATAAATAAACGTATTTTATGTAAAAATACAGCAGAAAGAGAAAATAAAAAATCAACGTAGAGGGGCTATGTCAGCAAGAAAACTGGTCGCAATTTTTAAAGTTGATCAACGTGAATTCAGTTTGTATCTACATCAATACGAATTTATCTTAGAACTCAAACCTGTATTTCAAAGAAATCGCCAACAGCCGAGACAAAATGCGTGGTTGGCCTTTGCCGATGAACCTACCCTAGAAGATGTTGCTGAAAATATTAATGCGTTTGAGGTCATGCAACAGACACGCAGCCGTTTATTAAAATATATCTTTCACCATCAACCGCGATATTTTTATTTTCATGCTTCGACTCGGCGAAAAGCCCGTATTTACCCACGATTTGCACAGCGGCTGGTTGAGCATTTGCCCAAGTATCGGTATTGTCAGGAAGGACAGTCATTTTATTTTTATGCACAGGACTGAATACTAAGGCTTTTAAAATATGAGCGAATCAGTAGAGTCGCCGACAATGCATGACAACGGATGGAGAGATATGCAAAAAAATACAGCGCTGATTGTGGTCGATGTACAAAATGGTTTTACCCCGGGTGGTCAGTTGGCTGTTGCCAATGCCGATCAAATTATTCCAGGGATTAATCAACTGGGACAATACTTTGCGAATATTGTGCTGACTCAAGATTGGCATCCAGCCGACCATATCTCTTTTGCTGAAAATCATCCTGAGCATGTACCTTATGACAGCATAGAGCTGAATTATGGAACGCAAGTATTGTGGCCGACGCATTGTGTACAAGGCACACAGGATGCCGAATTGCATCCTGATTTAAATTTACCAACGGCGCAGCTAATTATCCGTAAAGGTTTTCATCAGCATATCGACAGCTACTCTGCTTTTATGGAAGCAGATCAGAAAACTTCAACAGGTTTGGCGGGCTATTTGCGCGAACGTGGTATTGATACAGTCTTTGTGGTGGGCATTGCCACGGATTTCTGTGTTGCATGGACGGCAATGGATGCACGTAAGCTTGGTTTTGAAACTTTTGTGATTGCTGATTTGACCAAAGGGATCGATTTACAGGGTTCTTTACAGCATGCATGGCAAGACATGTTGGCGAATGGGGTGAAGCGTATTTACCTGAAAGATATTGTGCAGCAGCATGCACAGGCATTATCTTTGGCATGACCCAGTGGGCTCAGTTGAGAAAAGGCACAAGGGTGTGCCTTTTTTTGTCCCTGTTTTTAAATGGAAGATGCCTATGTCGGCTTTCTTAAAATTCACTCAATTTGTGCAGAAAACATTTGCGATTTGGGTGGTGCTGTTTGCAGCGCTCGCCATGTTTTTTCCCGATGTATTTGTTTGGTTAAAAGCATATATCCCATGGATGCTAGGCATCATTATGTTGGGTATGGGCATGACCATGACACTGCAAGATTTTAAAAGTGTATTGCAAAGCCCTAAAGCTGTGATGATCGGGGTTTTGGCACAGTTTATTGTGATGCCGGGATTGGCTTTTTTCTTGTGTAAATTATTACAACTGCCGACAGAAATCGCGATCGGGGTCATTCTTGTCGGTTGCTGTCCGGGTGGAACGGCTTCTAATGTCATCACCTATATGGCAAAAGGTAATACCGCATTATCTGTTGCCTGTACCTCTGTTTCGACATTACTCGCACCGGTTTTAACCCCTGCGATTTTCTATTTGTTAGCAAGCCAATGGATCGAAATTAATGCGGCATCGATGTTGGTTTCAATTTTACAAGTGGTTTTATTTCCGATCATTGTGGGGTTAATGATTCGAACTGTCTTTAAGCACCGAGTGGATGCCTATATACAGGTCATGCCATTGGTTTCTGTTGTGGCAATTGTAGCGATTGTGGCAGCAATCATTGCGGGTAGTCGAACACAGATTTTGCAATCAGGTTTACTGATTCTTGGGGTAGTGGCCTTACATAATGGCTTGGGCTATCTATTGGGTTTTTGGGCCAGCCGACTGTTTAAATTGCCCTATGCAGACTGTAAAGCAGTGTCGATTGAAGTTGGGATGCAAAACTCAGGTTTGGGTGTGGCATTGGCGGCGACCCATTTTGCCGCTTCACCTCTGACCGCTGTGCCGAGTGCGATTTTTAGTTTGTGGCACAATATCTCGGGTCCTGCACTGGCAACCTATTGGGCAGCACGGACGAGTGAGGCCAAAGCATCGGGACAAGACAAGCCGGTGCAATAAACAAAAAAACAATGCAGTAAAAAAGAGGGCAATGTCCCTCTTTTTTGATGTCGAAAATAAATTTTACGATTTGATGAACACGGTTTTAGGGAATTGCATGCTTTTTTAATTGATTAATGCTATTTGTAACATAAGTGTCATCTCCGCTGCCTAACATGCCGGCAACCACTTTAGATATAGACTGTTTCAAACAGCATTGAGAGGGTATGCAACATTTTCAGCATTCATCAGAGACCTATTATAATCGTGAATTGTCGCTTTTAGATTTTAATCGGCGGGTCTTGGCTCAGGCACTCGATTCAAGTTTACCGTTACTTGAACGCTTGAATTTTCTCATCATTTTTTCACGCAATTTAGATGAATTCTTTGAAATTCGCATTGCGGGGCTAATGAAACAACGAGATTTGAATGCAATTGCACGGACGCCAGATGCCATTCCGACTGAAGTGGTCTTAGATGAACTTTCCCAAGTGATTCATGACACGGTTGCACAGCAATACCAAACCCTCAATCATGCTGTATTGCCTGCACTACAAAGTGAAGGCATTCGTTTTATTCAATTTAAAGATATTTTAGAAAAACATCGGGCGTGGATTAGCCATTATTTTAGTAAAGATGTTCAACCGGTCTTAACGCCGATTAGCTTAGATCCATCGCATCCGTTTCCACGCTTGGTCAATAAAAGCCTCAACTTTATTGTGAGTCTAGAAGGCAAAGATGCCTTTGGTCGTGCCATTGAAATGGCAATTGTGCCTGCGCCACGCTCATTGCCGCGTTTAATCAAAATGCCCGCCGAGGTTGAAGGCAGTTCAGAGACACAAATTTTCCTGACCGCCATTATTCAGCAACATATCAATGATTTATTTCCGGGGATGAAAGCGACAGGCTGTTATGCCTTTCGAGTGACACGCAATGCAGATTTGGTTCTGGCTGAAGATGTAGATGACTTGGCGGTGGCATTAAAAGATGAATTGTCTTCACGCCGTTTTGGTCGGGCAGTTCGCTTAGAAATTGAAGATGATTGTCCACAAAGCATTATTGATTATTTGTTAGATGAATTTGATTTGAGTGAGCAGGAGCTCTATCGCATTGAAGGCCCGATCAATTTATCACGTCTCAGTACTAGTTTTAATCGACCTGAACTGAAATATCCGGTCTATACACCGATTATTCCTAAAGTTTTTCGTAAACAAACCGCGATTTTTGATGTATTAAAAACACAAGATGTGTTGTTACATCATCCGTTTGACTCCTTTCAACCGGTCATCAACTTATTACGTGAAGCTGCAAAAGACCCTCAGGTATTAGCCATTAAGCAAACGCTCTATCGTAGTGGGCCAGATTCGGACATCGTACAAGTTTTGGCGGAGGCGGCACGCAACGGCAAGGAAGTAACCGCCGTCATCGAACTTCGGGCGCGGTTTGATGAAGAATCCAATATTACCGTGGCCAATATATTGCAAGAAGCGGGCGCTGTCGTGGTGTATGGCATTGTGGGCTATAAAACCCATGCCAAGATGATTTTGATTGTACGCCGTGAAAATAATCAGTTGTTACGCTACGCCCATTTGGGAACAGGTAATTACCACGCAGGCAATGCGCGGATGTATACCGATTATGGCCTGATGACGACGCATTCCGATATTTGCGAAGATGTGCATCGTATGTTTCAGGAACTGACCGGCATGGGCAAGATGGCGAAGCTGAAAGCCTTACTGCATGCACCATTTACCCTGCATACTGAATTACTGAAACTGATTGAACAGGAAATTGTTGCCGCACAAGCGGGAAAATACGCAAGAATTATTGTGAAGGTCAATGCACTCACGGAACCGCAACTGATTGCTGCTTTGTATCGTGCATCGCAAGCAGGGGTACGTGTAGATTTAATTATCCGTTCGATTTGTTGTTTGATTCCTCAGGTCAAAGGTATGTCTGAGAATATTCATGTGAGATCTATCGTTGGGCGCTTTTTAGAGCATACTCGAGTGTATTATTTTGAGCATGCAGGCGAAAAACGATTGTACTGTGCCAGTGCCGATTGGATGGGACGTAACTTATTTTCACGGGTCGAAACCTGTTTTCCCATTTTGGAAAGCCGTTTGAAAAAACGCATTATGAAAGATGGTCTACTTAACTATTTGGAAGATAATCAAAATGCATGGGAAATGCAGTCGAATGGGCAATGGGAGAAAGTCGCGGTTGAAGCAGGTACCGAACCGCATAACGCGCAAAAATATTTGATTGCACAGAAAATTTCGACTGTTTAAGACAAAAAAATCCCGACTCAAGTCGGGATTTTTGATTGCGCTAAAACCTTTACGAGGCTTTTGACTGTTTGGATTTTAAAATTTCAGTTCTGAAGTTTTGAGCCAATTCAGCGGCATCACTGTCCATTCCATTGAGCATAAACGCATGACGCGTCAACACATTGGTCGGATTTGGCAAGCTGACCAATTGGAAATGATCTGAAATCTCTTTGAGCAAAGTTGTCGGCACATGAATGGCACTTTCTTTGGCAACCAATTGTTGGACTAAACGTTCAGCCGCTTGTACAGAAGACAATTGCATAGCTTCGACAGAGCTTGAAATCGCACTACGGGTTTGTAAAACGAAACGTTTTTCTTCACGGTAGCGTTTATATAAAACATCTGAGAGCAATTGGAATACTGAGCTGATCATAGTGAGACAGCGTAGCGCATCTGGAGTGTCAGCGGTCATGCTGATGGTTGCGCCATGTTCATCAAACTTATGCACTGTACTGATGTCAGAACTGTTCAATTTATAATGTTGAACACAGAGTTCTGTGGTTTTATTCAAGAAAATTTGGCAG
Organism: Acinetobacter sp. YH16042; assembly: GCF_013417245.1. Taxonomy (NCBI): domain Bacteria; kingdom Pseudomonadati; phylum Pseudomonadota; class Gammaproteobacteria; order Moraxellales; family Moraxellaceae; genus Acinetobacter; species Acinetobacter sp. YH16042. The sequence continues at coordinate 177,087 of NZ_VPEJ01000003.1, read as the reverse complement.
AGATTAAAATACGGCACAGACACGGTTTTGTTGACGCTATCGAGAAGCTGTTTCGGATCATAAAATTGAATATTTAATGCCAAGCTGTTGCTGTCGAGAACCACTGGTTTCATATCTTTATGCTGTTTTGCTTTGGCTTGCGCATTTTGCTGCGCTTGAGCAATCGCCACAGCGGCATTGTGTTTTTCTTGTTCTAAAGCCTGCGCTAGCGTTTGAATTTCATGTTTTAGACGTGATTCATTGTTGATTCGCGCTAAATATTCAGTACGACTTGGACGTGCAATTGCGCGATACGCTAACCACAACAAGCCATGTAAGAATAATGAAAATAGAATCGCGGCCCATTGCGTACGTAAGATTTCACCAATACTTGGTTTAATTAAGGTGATTTCAACCGTTCCAACTTTCTTTTCGTTTTGCAGCGCATCACGAACAAAGATTTCACCGTCACGGGTTTTGGTCAAACCGCCTGTAGCCAAGACTTGATTATTGGCATTTAAGATGCGGATGGAAGCCACGCTCGGGTTGGTTGCATAGCGGTCAGCAAGTAAGGCTAATGATACGGTATTGGCCGGCTCAAGCTCAGATAGGCTGTCTGTAACCAATTGACTGGTCATCAGTTGTCCCTGACTGGCACGGTTTTCGTTCAGTTGGTGGGTTGTTGCCAATACCAATAAAAAGGTATGCAAAGCAAAACAAACTACTAATAGGCTAGCAAATAGCCCTTGTCTAGGCGCATTCAACGTAAACTTCCAAGGCAATTCTATTCAATTTAGATTATGATTCTTACATTAGTTGTAGCTCAGACCCGAGTCAATTCATGCGAGAAATCATTCTTATATCACTTTTAGGACCTGACCAACCTAATCAATTTACACGATTAATGCAGGTTTTGTCCGCACATTCCTTACAGATTTTAGATGTCGGACAAGCAGTCATCCACAATCAGCTGACTTTAGGTATTGTTGTTTCGTCGGAAGACCAGACTGCGACAGCATTAGCCATGAAGGAGATGTTGATTTTAGCACATGATATTGGCTTAACTGTGCGCTTTAAACCAATCTCTACAACAGAATATCAACAATGGGTAAATGAGGGAGGCCGCACACGTTATATCGTTACGGCACTTGCGCCAGAATTACAGGCGTCTCATTTACAGGCAGTTACAAATATTGTGTCGAGCCAAGGCTTCAATATTGAAACCGTGACTCGTTTATCTGGCCGTCCTGAGTTAGATGGATCAAGCGAAGGTCCGCGCCGTGCCTGCGTTCAATTTGGCTTAAAAGGCCAGATGTTGGATGCCACTGCGATGCGTGCAGCATGTTTACGTCTATCTACCGAACTAGGGGTAGATGTTGCCGTTCAAGAGGACAATGCTTACCGTCGTAATCGTCGTTTGGTCTGCTTTGATATGGACTCGACGCTGATTGAGCAAGAAGTGATTGACGAATTGGCGATTGAAGCGGGTGTCGGCGCTCAAGTGGCTGAAATCACTGAACGTGCTATGCAAGGTGAACTCGATTTCCAACAAAGTTTCCGTGCACGTGTGGCACTGCTCAAAGGTATGGATGCTTCGGTATTGCCTAAGATTGCAGAACGTCTGACTGTCACAGAAGGTGCGGAACGTCTCATTTCAACGCTTAAATCATTGGGTTATCGCACGGCTATTTTGTCAGGTGGTTTTCAGTATTTTGCTGAATATCTACAAGCAAAACTGGGTATCGATGAAGTCCATGCCAATGTATTGGACGTCCAAGATGGCGCGGTAACCGGTGAAGTGAAAGGCCATATTGTGGATGGTGCTCGCAAAGCCTTCTTGTTGACTCAAATCGCTGAAGAAATGGGGATTTCATTAGAACAAGCCATTGCAGTCGGTGATGGTGCGAATGATTTGCCAATGTTGTCTTTAGCCGGCTTAGGCGTTGCTTTCCGTGCGAAACCTTTGGTTCGTCAAAATGCCAATCAAGCCATTTCAAGCGTGGGTCTAGATGGTGTTCTTTATCTGCTTGGTGTGCATGATAAAGATTTAAATCGTGCTTAAAACCATTTAAGGCACAGTCAAAAACGTAGCCAAAAGGCTGCGTTTTTTTATGCCAAGAATTCAGCTCATCCGATGAACGGTAGAAGAAAATTGTCGATAAAAACAACGATTAACAGCATTCGAAAAATTAATTTTTTTAGCCTAAAACCAGCTGTTTTTTTTGTAATGACACTCGAAACGAGATGCCATCATTGTTCTAGAAATTCTTTAAAAAGAAAAAATGTAATGACAAAATAATGTTGCGACAAGGTGTGTCGCATGGACAAAAAACGAGACTTTTTTTATGCAAAAAACTCAGCATAATGCTTGCAAGAGATTGAGATCGACCAAATCTATTTACTGAAGATACAGTAGTGAGACGGCTCAGCATCCTGTAAGACAAGAGATGTCAGTTGTCAAATGACGGAGGTTTTTATGTTAACAGCGAATTTAGCAACAATCGTTGGCCTGAGCTTGGTATCGGCGGCTGTGATTGCTGTTTTCTTCTCGCCTTATCGTCGCTGGTTAAGTTTTATGCTGGCGGGGATGCTGGTGTGGGGACTCATTGAAGTGATTCGATTTGGTACACAAACCATGTTTGAATTATCAGTGACTTATAGTTATTTAACGGCATTAATGGCCGCAATGGTGGTATTCACTTTAGTATTGTTACGTGAAGACCGCCGTGCAGAGCGTGCGATGGCAAAGCGCCAATGTATAGAGCACACGCCTGTATATGATGAAGAACAGCAATGTTCGAGCCGATAAGTGCCAGAACAAAATTTCAATGAAAATGCGCCTAAGGGCGCATTTTTTTATGAGCGCATTAGTCCGATTTGAGATACAAAGCCTTACTTCTCAAAAGCCAAGTTATGGTAGGATGAAACCAGTCAATTTTCCAACAATTACAATAGGCTTTAAGTCATGAAACTATCATCAATTCCTGTCGTAAAACTACCTTTAGTTGATGTCAGTACGGATCCACTTGATTTACTCGTGGCAGGTTTAGCGCTTCGTATGAAACAGCTTGCACGTACTAGCCCTAAATTCATTGAATTGGTTCATGAACGTCAATTCCGCATTCAAATCGGTACAGATTTGGGTGTTGCACGTCAAATTATTGTAAATAATGGACAGATTGATACTGTTTCAGGCGATGCTGAAAAAGCAGACTTTATTTTGCAATTTGCGGACAGCGAACAGGGCGTGAAAACCCTAATGAAAGGTGACCCAACTGCATTCATGACGGGTATGCAAAATGGCAGTATTAAAATGGAAGGTGATTTTGGTTTACTGGTTTGGTTTAACCAAGTGGCGAAGTTAATTCCACCTAAACTTCCAAAACCGGTTAAAGAAAAAATCAAAATCGCACGTGCGTTTATTAAAGAAAAAACAGGAAAATAATTTTAATTTTCGTTGAAAATTAACGTTTTTTTGGTAAAAATACCCCCCACTTTTTAGGGGGTATTTTTATGAAAAAATTAATTACGTCGGGTTTAATTGCTGCATCACTTACTTTGACAGGTTGTGCAAGTATCATTTCTGGATCGACTCAAACTTTAACCTTTAAGTCAGTTCCTGATGAAGCATCGATTTCAATTACAAATAAAGCGGGGGAAAAGGTACATACAGGTATCACACCTGCAACTGTAACTTTAAAACGCGGTACAGGATATTTTAAACCAGCAGCTTATGAAGTAACGTTCAAAAAAGATGGTTTTCAAACAAAAACTGTGCAGGTAACAGGGACAGTAAATGGTTGGTATGTAGCCAATATTATTTTTGGTGGATTAATTGGTTTATTAATTGTTGATCCAGCTACTGGTGCAATGTATACATTGAATCCCGCTGATGTAAATACTGTTCTAGACGCAAATCAAACAACAACGTCAAAGAAAAATGATCAGTCATTAACAGTCATGCTTGTGAAAGATATCCCTGTGGAAGTAATGCAACGTGCAAAACTGATTACAACCATTTAAGACCGTATTATTCTAGCTTGTGAAAGCCCTCAAAAGAGGGCTTTTTTAATGCTTCAGTGGTTATTCAACTTCTAAATTAAAGGTCACTGGACCGTCATTAACCAAATGCACTTTCATGTCGGCAGCAAAGATGCCTGTTTGTACATGGTCATATTGGCTCTTGGTGTAATCGACCAGCTGTTCATACAGTGCTTTGGCATCGTTTGGCGGCATGGCAGGGCCAAAATCGGGGCGCAGGCCTTTTTGCGTTTGCGCCATCAGGGTAAATTGAGACACCAAGAGGATACCGCCGCCGGCTTGACTGACATTCCAGCCCATCTTGCCTTGTTCATCATCAAAAAAGCGGTATTTCAAGATCTTATCAATCAGCTTTTTGCCTTTTTCTAAATCGTCAGCTTTGCCAAGGCCTAAAAACACCAAAATACCGTGATTAATTTCACCCGTGATCTCACCATCGACCACCACTTTGGCTTCCAAAACACGTTGTAACAAGGCCCGCATAAATTCTTCCGAGTAGAAAATTGAACATAGGGCAGGGATTGTAGCAAAGACAGCATTCTTTCGAAGCGATGTTTAGAAAATTTTGGGCTCAAACATTTGAAAATGAAATGTATATTTTTTATAAATCTAATAATGCGATTGAATTTATGAAAATAATCTGTTTTATCTATTTATTAAATATCAGTATCTTTGCGGGGCAGGAAAGGTATTTAACAGAGAGATTAAGACGATGTTTAAGCGTTCTTTATTGGTTGCGATGTTAGCAACAGCAACAGCGGCGACTCAAGCAGCGCCATTAACAAAAGACAATGGTGCACCAGTAGGCGATAACCAAAACTCGATTACTGCGGGTCCAAATGGTTCAGTTCTACTTCAAGACGTACAATTGGTTCAAAAATTACAACGTTTTGGTCGTGAGCGTATTCCTGAGCGTGTGGTACATGCCCGTGGCACAGGTGCGTATGGTGAATTCGTTGCAACTAAAGATTTATCTGATCTCACCATTGCTTCATTGTTCAAAGCAGGTACTAAGACTCCAGTTTTCTTACGTTTCTCGACTGTAATTCATGGTAAAGGTTCTCCAGAAACTTTACGTGACCCGCACGGTTTTGCGATCAAGTTCTATACACAAGAAGGCAACTGGGACTTAGTGGGTAACCAAACTCCAGTATTCTTCATCCGTGATGCGATCAAATTCCCAGACTTCATCCATGCCATGAAGCCTAGCCCAATCAACAACGTTCAAGACGCAAACCGCGTATTTGATTTCTTGTCTAGCCAGCCATGGGCAACCAACATGTTGACTTATGTGTATGGTAACCAAGGCGTGCCTACCAGCTACCGCGAACAAGACGGCTTTGGTGTACATGCGTACAAGCTTTATAACGACAAAGGCGAATACAAATACGTTAAATTCAACTTCCGCTCTAAACAAGGCGTGAAAGGTCTGAACGTTAAAGAAGCTGCTGAGCAACAAGGTAAAGATTTCAACCACTTGACTAACGATCTTTATAACAACATCAACGCTGGTAAATTCCCGAAATGGGATCTTTATATCCAAGTGTTAGATCCTAAAGATTTAAACAGCTTTGATTTTGACCCGCTTGATCCAACAAAAATCTGGCCGACGAACCTAGTTCCAGAAACTAAAGTCGGTACGTTAACGCTGAACCGTATGCCGAAAAACTTCTTCAATGAAACTGAACAAGTGGCATTGGCTCCAGGTAACTTAGTTCCAGGTATCGAGCCTTCAGAAGACCGTCTATTACAAGGTCGTATCTTCTCTTACTCAGATACTCAAATGTACCGTTTAGGCGCGAACCACCAGCAAATTCCAGTCAACCGTCCGCTTGTTGCTGTTAACAACAACAACCAAGATGGCTACATGAATGTTAGCGAGCGTGATTCTGACGTGAACTACGAGCCAAGCCGTAAAGAGCCTAAAGCTGCCACTGAGAAAGCACGTGCAGTTCAAACACCGCTGACTGGCACAGTTCAACAGATCGGTACCAAAGAGCAAAACTTCAAGCAGGCGGGTGAACTTTACCGTTCATACTCTGCTAAAGAAAAAGACGATTTAATCATGAACTTGGCTGCTGACCTTGGCAACGTGAAAGATTCAGAAACGAAACACATCATGTTGTCTTACTTCTATAAAGCAGATGCAGACTACGGTACACGTATGACTAAAGCAGTAAACGGTAACCTTGCAACTGTAAAAGCTAAAGCAGCACAACTGAAAGACTAATTTCGATCAGTCTGAAGGATTGGTAACTAGGGTCTAGAACGTTACCTCAAAAAAGTCCTATGAAGCTCCATACCTTTCCTGCACCCTAGGGGGAGTTTCATAGGCACTCCTTAAATATTCATTTTTATGAAATGAATCATTTCTAATTCAATTCTACATTTGTTTTCTGTTGGAGTTCATCATGAAAGTTATGCAGCATTTGACTTTAGCCAGTCTTCTTGCGTTTGGTTCCGCATTCGCAAACGTGGCAATCGCGGAAGATATCTCCCCCGCTAAAGCAACTGCAAGCGATCAGATGACCTCACAACAGGAATTGATCGCAATTTTCTTTGCTGCAGCCAAAACTGGCAATGAAGAAGTCATCAATGAATTTCTTAAGCACGGTTTTCCGGTCGATGTGCGCAATGCTTCGGGTTTTACACCACTGATGATGGCGACCTATTATGGTCATCAAAATATTGTGACTCGTTTGCTAGAACAAGGTGCAGACCGCTGCGCACGTGACAATAAAGGCAACACCGCATTGATGGGTGCCATGTTTAAATTAGAATGGGCGATTGCAAAGCAATTACGCCAAGTGGATTGCGATGCAAATGCCAAAAAAATGGGGCAAAAGACTGCAGAACAGTTTGCGCGTGAATTTGGTCAAGAAGAAAAATATCGACAGTTACTCAAAAAATAGTGAGCTTGATCGCGCTCAGCTTCAGCAAAAAAATTGAAAAAAGTCGATGAATCGCGGTGATTTATAAGTTATTCCACTAAATCAATCGGCTTTTTATCAATAAAGTATGCTTTAATGCAAAGAGTTGATAAAAACTGAAAGTCTTTATGTCTCCAATCATCCAATCCTTATTAGACACAGATCTGTATAAATTCACCATGCTTCAGGTGGTGTTACACAAATTTCCGCAAACCCATAGTGTGTATCACTTTCGCTGCCGTAACTTGGATGATACAGCCTATCCACTGGTTGAAATTTTGGATGATTTAAACACGCAACTCGACATGCTGTGTCAGTTGAAGTTTAAAGAAGATGAATTGCAGTATTTACGCAGTTTACGTTTTATTAAAAGCGATTTTGTTGATTATCTTGAATTATTTCAGCTTAAACGCCGTTTTATTAAAGCGGGTATTGATGATGAAGGTCGACTCGACATTTGGGTAGAAGGCCCAATGGTTCAAGCGATGATGTTTGAAATCTTTGTTTTAGCCATCGTCAATGAATTATATTTCCAACGTATTCGTACACCCGAAGTTTTAGCCGAAGGTGAGCGTCGTTTGCAACATAAGATTGCCTTGCTGAAGCAGTATGAAGTACGGCAAAATCCAAATGATCCACCATTCTTGGTCTCTGATTTTGGCACGCGTCGTCGTTATAGTTATGCATGGCAAAAGCATGTAATTGAAGAATTAAATCAGGCTTCACCGTATATTTTCCGCGGTACAAGTAATGTTCTGATTGCCAAAGACTTGAACATTACTCCAATTGGTACAATGGCGCATGAGTTCCTACAAGCATTCCAAGCGCTTGATGTTCGTCTACGTAACTTCCAGAAGTCTGCGCTAGAAACATGGGTACAGGAATACCGCGGTGACTTAGGAATAGCCTTAACGGACGTTGTCGGTATGGATGCGTTCCTACGTGACTTCGATTTGTACTTTGCCAAACTATTCGATGGTTTACGTCATGACAGTGGCGACCCGTATGAATGGGGCGATAAAGCCTATGCACATTACAAAAAGCTTAAAGTCGATAGCAAAAGTAAAATGCTGACCTTTAGTGATGGTCTAAATATCGAAAAAGCGTGGGATTTGCATAATTACTTCAAAGACCGTTTCCAAGTTAGCTTTGGTATTGGCACCAACTTGACCAATGATATGGGGCAAACTGCGCTGAATATCGTACTGAAACTGGTTGAATGTAATGGTCAATCTGTGGCAAAAATTTCAGATAGTCCGGGTAAAACCATGACGGATAATGATACTTTCTTAGCGTATCTACGTCAGGTATTTGACATCCCAGAAGTTAGCGCTTAAACACAGCATTAGATAAAACTAAAAAAGCCGAATCAATGATTCGGCTTTTTTATATCTAAAATATTGCTAAAGGAATGCAAAAATTCAGAATAATAGTGAAAATGACTTATGCTAAGATCGAATTTAATCGCACAAAATACAACACGAACAACGATGACAGCATCTACACTGAATTTTGGTCTGCTGATTGAAGCGGAAGAATTGGTTCCACATCTTGGTAATGAAAAACTACGGATCGTCGATTTGAGTCGTCGTTCAGTTTATGACCAATTGCATATTCCACATGCACTGCATGTGCAGCCGAAACTGTTAGTGCGCCAAGAAGAACAAGCGATGGGGCTTTTACCTGACCAAGCCGGTTTAGAACAGCTCATCAGCTATCTGAATATCAGTCCAGAACATCATGTAGTAGTGTATGACGATGAAGGTGGGGCATGGGCTGGTCGACTGATTTGGAACTTACATTGCCTCGGTTTTGAAAATACCAGTCTCCTCAATGGTGGCATCCATGCTTGGCTTGGGGCAGGCTTACCGACCTCGTCTGAAATTGAGCAATTTGAACCCGTGAGCCCATTGGTTGAAGTAAGTGCAGAGGCGCGTGCTCAGTATCAAACAGATTATGATGAGCTATTGGCTCGTGTGCAGCAGGAGCAAATCCAAGTATGGGACTGCCGTACCGAAGATGAATATACAGGCCTACGTTTGGCTGCGCGACGCGGCGGTCACATTCCGGGGGCACGACATTTCGAATGGAGTACTGCCCTTAACCGGGAAAATCATTTAAAATTGCATCCTTTAGAACGCACACAACAACGCTTAGAACAATTGGGATTCAATTTAAACGAACCTGTGGTGGTATATTGTCAGTCCCATCATCGGTCGGGCCTAGCTTATATACTGGGACGTTTACTCGGTTGGAATATTCGAGCTTATGATGGTGCGTGGAGCGAGTGGGGCAACCGACTCGATAGTCCTGTGATCACCGGAGAGTTGCCGTCTTGAGCCTTACATCTCAGTTAAAAAAACAAATTTTTATTCAAGCTCAGCGTGTTGTTCCGCAGCACAAATTATCACGTATCGTGGGTAAATTGGCTGCGAGTGAAAACCCTGTGGTGAAAAATGCTGTGATTACCGCATTTAAAGCACAGTATGGCATCGACATGTCGATTGCTGAGCAAAGTAATGCCCTGAAATTTAAATCATTCAATGAATTTTTCACTCGTTCTTTAAAAGAAGGCGTACGTGTAGTTGATGCAAATGCCAACAGTGTTGTTTCACCCGCAGATGGTGCGATTTCACAACTGGGTAAAATTGAAAATGGTGATGTATTTCAGGCCAAAGGGCAGAAGTTCACTGTTGAAAACCTGATTGCCGATCCACAATTGGCTGAGCCGTTTAAAAATGGTCAGTTTGCTACGGTCTATTTGTCTCCAAAAGACTACCACCGTGTACATATGCCATTTGCAGGGACATTGACAGAAACTTTGTATGTACCGGGTGAATTATTCTCTGTAAACCAAACCACTGCTGAAAATATTCCGGGTTTATTCGCTCGTAATGAACGCATGGTCTGCTTATTTGATACAGAAGTTGGTCGTATGGCGGTCGTACTGGTAGGTGCAATGATCGTGGCAGGTATTGAAACCGTGGCTACAGGTAAAGTTAAACCGACAGGGCGTTTGGAACTGAATCAACACGATTTATTCTTAGAAAAAGGTGCAGAATTGGGCCGTTTCTATTTAGGTTCAACAGCGGTTGTGTTGTTTGAAGAAAACAAAATGCAATGGGATGCGACCTTTAAAGCCAACTCGACTGTGGTGATGGGCGAAGCTTTAGGGCATACCATTTAATGAATTCCCTGTCCCTTTAGGAGAGGGTTAGGGAGAGGTTTTTGAGCTAAGCTGATGTATTCAAAAAAGAATCCCTTCTAACCTCCCTTTATTAAAGGAATGAATAAAAAAAAGCGCCATCAGGCGCTTTTTTTTAATTTCAAAATTTAGCGTTTTACGACAATCGAGTCGATACTGCTATGACGTAAAGTTTGCTGTGCAATCACAGCAGCTTCTTGTGAATCATAGGGGCCAGACACAACGCGATACCAAACTTTGCCGTTTTCATTACTTTGAATCACATCGGCAGATAAACCGTTCAAAATAATTTCAGCACGTCGTGCATCGGCTTGATCAGGATCATCATAACTGCGCACTTGCAGAATATAACTTGCAGCAACAGGCGCAGTTTCTGTGGTTTCTAGTCCAAGCTCTGTGGTTTCAACTGGCTTTTGTTCTGGTGCATCAACAATCACCACCGTTTCTTTATTTTCGGTTTCTGGAACAGCTTGTTCAGGAATTGGCGTCACTTGTTGCTGAGGCAATAGGTCGTAGAAACGATAGTCTTTATTGGTTTCTTCTTGGTAGTGTTCAGAGGTAATTTGACCTTTTGGCTTCACAGGCTCCCAAGGTTTCCAAAGCATGAGCGCAACTAAGAAACTCAACACGATTAAAATGATGACAAGTGTACCTAGCCATGCTGGAATCAATGGTTTTTTAGGCTTATTTGGCCGATCAGATACACCGCGCTGCGTTTTTCCAAACACGTGGAAACCTCATTTAATTTTAATTGTCACGAACCACTTTGGGGCAGCCCAAAGTAGCAAGTCTTGATTGTTATATATTACATGAGTGTCATCAGGAATTTGTTTAATTTTCACAATTTCAGCACAGCCAAGATGACACGGACATATTGCTGAATATAAACGAAATACAGGCTCATTTCGAGCCTGTATTGAAAAGGATTCTTTTTAGCACAATGCAATTGATGACGCTTAAACCCATGCGCTGTGTTTGTGCATGGGCGATGCCGATGAATTTCTATTGTGCTCGCAACATAAAGGGTTGCTTACATGCTTTCAGGCGCACTCACACCCAATAATTCAAGACCATTGCGTAAAACTTGCTGTACGTTTACAGACAGTAATAAGCGAGCTTGAGTCAGTTCTGCATCATCACCCAAGACTTTATTTTCGTTGTACCAACCATGGAACAACGCCGCCAACTCTTTCAAGTAGTTACCCACTTGGTGTGGTTCATAGCTGTTTGCTGCACGAACCACAATTTCAGGGTAAGCCGCAAGTTTAGCAAGAACTTCAGTTTCAGCTTCTAACTCAAGTTTAGCTGCAAATTGACGTGCAGCTTCAGCAGAGAATTGAACGTCTGTCGCAGCCGCTTTTTCGAGCATACGGCAGATACGTGCGTGTGCGTATTGGATGTAGTACACCGCATTGTCTTTACTTTGAGACACAGCAAGGTCTAAGTCGAAGTCAATGTGTTGTTCTGATTTACGCATGACGTAGTAGAAACGAGCAGCATCGTTGCCCACTTCTTTACGTAAGTCACGTAAAGTCACGAATTGACCTGAACGAGATGACATTTGAACCATCTCGCCGCCACGCCATAGGCTCACAAATTGAACCAAAAGTACGGTCAATTTTTTAGAATCATAGCCAAGCGCATCAATCGCTGCTTTCACACGTGCAATATAACCGTGGTGGTCTGAACCCCAAATATCAATGATATCGGTATAGCCGCGTTGTAGTTTATTTAAGTGATAAGCAATGTCGGATGCGAAGTATGTAGTTTGACCATTACGACGTTTCACAACACGGTCTTTTTCATCACCAAAATCAGTTGATTTGAACCAGATGTTGCCATCTTTTTCGTATAAGAAACCACGTTGATCGAGCATTTGTAATGCTTCATCAATTTTTTCAGTCAAGGTTGCTTCGCTGAACCATTGATTGAAAGTCACGCCAAATTCACCGAGGTCATCTTTAATGTCATCAAGAATGGCTTTCAGCGCAGCTTGATGGAACACACGGTAACCCGCAGCCAAATGGTTTTGTGAATTATGAATTAGGCCATCAATGTGTTTTTCTTTATCGCCTGAAACAACGACTTTATTGCCTTCGCTATCGAGTTCAGCGGCATATTGCACATCTTCTGGAACATCTTTGTAGATGTCGGCAACAGGGCGTACATAAGCATCGCCATCTTTGTCGATAATGCTTTGTGCGATTTCTTTAACGTAGTCGCCTTGATATGCATTTTTAGGGAAGACCAGTTGTTGACCGGTCAATTCTAAATAACGCAAGTAAGTCGATGTCGCCAAGATATCCATTTGACGGCCAGCATCGTTGACATAGTATTCACGGTCAACTTTAGCACCTGTTGCTTCAAGAAGATTGGCAACGGTCATACCGTAAGCTGCGCCACGACCATGACCAACGTGTAGGCTAGACGTTGGGTTGGCTGAAACGAATTCCACTTGAACACGTTTTTCAGCATTGGCCTGTGTGCGACCGAACTGATCTTTCTGAGCTTGAATTTGGTCTAAGACAGCAAAACGTTGGTCAGCATTTAAAAAGAAGTTAATAAAGCCAGGACCTGCAATTTCTGCTTTGCTGATATCTGCGACTTCTGGAAGATTTGCCAGAATTTTTTCGGCTAAATCACGCGGCTTCATACCTGCAGCTTTAGAGGCAATCATGGCAATGTTTGACGCAAAGTCACCGTGGCTTCGGTCTTTGGTTCGGGTCAAATTGCTAGTATTGTTCCAGTCAGTTGGGAGTACACCTTCAGCTTGAAGGGATTGCACTGCATGATCGAGCGCTGCTTGTATTGCCGTATTCATAATCAGTCGAAAAATAAATGTCGCAGAAAAACGGTAAATATAGCAAATTTCAGGCTCTTTAGGTGAACCCATTTGTTGCGAATAAAAAATATTCGATAAAAGTGAAGCATTGCTTATATCGAAGTAAAACGATATAAGTGGTTTAGCGATTCAGGATCACTGCTTGAGTATATGGACATGTCACAACCCACCCCTAAAATTTTTGGCAATGTGCCGAAGTTAGCTGCACGCTGGGCGCTGATTATCGTGCCGTTTATTTTATCCTGTCTCATGAGCGGTATTATTTCGTTTATTAATATGCTCAGAAATTTAGGCTGGTTTGAGGGATTTCTGACTCTATGGCTGCATAATTGGATGATTTCATGGGCAATTGCTTTCCCCATTGTACTGATTTTATTGCCATTTGTTCGAAAGTTTACAGGCCTGCTGGTTGATATGTCAGGGCCACAGCCACCTGCAAAATAAGCCTGCATGTAAGTCACAGTTGAGTAAAACGGTGACTTACTGCATTTCGCTTTAAATATTTATAGGCTATCGCGACAACTTACTGCTTTAGAGAGTAATTCGGCTTTGTTGTTTTGGAAGGTATAGAGTTTTGAGGAATTAAACACTTTAATGACTTTGGCCTGAGCGACAGCGGTTTTAAAGCTTTGGAACTTTTGCTGATGGGCTGTCTCAAACGGATTTCCAAAGTTTTTATTGTCGAGCAGAATTTGAATTTGCCCCACATTTGTATCATGTGCTTTTAGGATGTCTTGGCCATCTGCATTGCTTAAACTGAAAGTAGGGCGCTGAGTGCTGATTTTGCAATTCAATTTGAGGCTCAAGGTGAAATTGTCTGCCGATTTATTTTTGAGGGTAGACGTACCTTGTTGATCATTTTCAATATAGACCCACTGATTTTTCGGCATATTGGTCAGTAGGGTTTCTAACTGTTGTTGGGTACTTTTGCTGATATCGACCGTGCCTTTTTTATCGATTTCAGGGGCTTTTTCTTTACCGAGCATGCCCATCACTTTGTCACTGACTGTGCTGCTGGTTTTGGAAATGGTCTGGCAAGCACTTAAGCTACTGATAATAATAATGAAAGGTAGGGTATAGATGGCAGGTAAATGCATAGATTTTATTGTTCTATTAAATTTTCAGATCGGCAAAGTTTAACGGTTCTACGCATAAAGCTCAAACCTACGACCTATCTCCTGTGAGAAGGACTGTAGCGGGCGGCTAAAGCAGCCATTCTACACAGGCACGAATAACCCCCAGTGCAAGGCCAATAAAACCACCGACCACGACACCATTGACTCGAATCATATGCAGGTCGCCACCGACTTCGTTTTCGATCTTATCGATCATTTCACGTGAGTCCCATTCGTGTATACGTTCACTGATAAACCGAATGACTTTTTCACTGTATTGGTCGGAGAGATTGATGGCAATATCACTCATTTTTTCATTCAGCAATTGGCGTACAGCAACGTTAGAGACAAGATTTTCGCCTACTTGTTGAATGGCGACACGTAGGTTTTGTGCAATGCCAGAGTCGGGTTTTTCTAAATCAGAACGAATCGCATCGCATAAAATCACCACTGCACCACTGATAAAATTCAACATTTGTGGACTATCGAGCATGGCATCTTTGGTGCTATTTAGGCGTTGGCTGGCAACACTCTGATTGTCCGCCAGTTGCTGCATAAGCTGCTGTGCCATGTCTTCGATTTTACGGCGCCACGGATGTTCATGGTCGGCAAGCATGGACTCGACACGACTGACCAGTGAATCAATGGTGCGCTGTTGTACATCAATACCAATCCAACTCGCACCTTTGGCGAGCTTCCAAACTCCAAGTTCTTTAAACAATTGACGTGATAAATCACGGGTTTGTTCAGGGTGTTGTAGCATCCAATCATGGGCTAAATCCAGTCCACGTTGCAGGACATCTTGATGGAAGTCATTTTCTAAAACTGCCCGTAGCATTTCACTGGCAAGATGGTTGACTTGCGTATTGCGTACCCATTGCACGCTGTTATTTTGGATAAAGCGTCCAATTTGTTCCTGACCGACAAATTCGAAAATTTTCGGTACCGTTTGCTGAATGACTTGGGTCACTTGCGCATTATTGTGCGGATTGGCCAACCATTTCCCGACGGCAAGAGAGAGATCCGTCTCCGCTAAACTTTTTTCAACCACTTGGGGTGAAAGAAAATTTTCCTGAACAAAGCGGCCCATGGACTCAGCAATGCGCGCTTTATTGCGTGGAATAATTTCTGTGTGGTCACGTAAAAATTTAGGAATCGGAATACGACCAAAGGGATTGCGAAATAAAACGGTTATCGCATACCAGTCTGCCAAACCACCAACCACGCCAGCTTCTGCTGAAAGCATCAAAATATGAATGAGCCAAACATATTCGGGCAGCAATTTAGCTGCGATCATCAATGCAATCCACGCCAACACCGCCACCACCAAAGCAATGGTGGCGAAGCGTTTACTGCGTTGCAGACTAGGTGAAACAGCGGGCTGTTCAGTTGGGCTCATCAATGATCGGGTCTCTATGGGTTGACTTATTTAGAGGTGGGCTCAGCGGCTACAGGCAAAGGATTTCCTTGGCTGTCTAAACCATATTTAGCTCCGAGTGACTGCAAAATCAAGCGAGCATCAAAGGCATCCTGAGGGGCTTTGGCACGATCTTTATAGCAAGTAATACTGTAGGAAACTTGAGTCGGATCGAGTGTGACCACCTGTGGAACGTCATAAAACGGGCCTGGCCAAAAGCCGGGATGGCGACGATAATAGCTATATGGATAAGGCATAGGGTCTGGGTAAATCACCGCTTGACGCGGTGGTTTTTGACTCCGATTACTCGGATCATCCATGACTTTAAAATATTGAAAGCCATTGTGTAGGGTGGTTTGAGCGGCTTTAACCAAGGTAATTTCTTCGGCAGTACCATAGCTCATATTGGGTCTAGCTTGGAAGCTAATCCGATAGCTTTGAGCATTTAATGGTGTCGCAGAATATTGACCGAGTTGTTCAAAGGTCAAAGGTTTTGATGGGGTTGTGGCACAGCCAGTTAAACCGAGTGCTGCGGTTATGGCTGCTGCGATAATGAGTTTGTTCATGCGCATACTCCTGTTTAATCGGTTCATGGCAAGGGGAGATACTGGCCAAAAGCCGTCAATTAAAAGCTAGAATTGGGCTGAGTTAAAAATTCCAATTCCTCTGCTGTAGATGTTCTGCCCAATACCGCATTGCGATGCGGGTAACGTCCAAATCGATCGATAATCACTTTATGCTTTTTCTCAAATTCTAAGTTGATCGGATTGCCCAGTTGCTCAAATAATTTTAACGCGCTTTGATGGATTTTTGTCGATTCGCTATGCATAAAGGGCATATATAAAAATGAGCGCTGTTCAGGGCTTAATTGTAGATCTAAACCCTGCGCGATGGCTTCTTGTGCAAGCGCCAAAGCCAGTGCATCTTGGGCAAAAGCCAAGCCAGAGTCACGGAATAAATTTCTAGAAAATTGATCTAAAACAATAATTTCAGCCAATCGACCTTCGGCAGTAGTACGCCATTGCCACAGTTCTGCTTGACTGGCCGCTTGATGGATGTCTTTAAACTTTTTTTCGATTAAAACATCAAAATTATTGCTTTTAGCGAACCAATTAGGCTGATTTTCTGGGTTAAACCAAAATTCGAGAATATCTTGATAATTCATAAGTTTTAAGCATTATTAGTATATATTTGTTTATAAAATCACAAATTTCAAATGTCATATAGAGTAAGTTTGTGATAAAAAATTGCCAAAATAAAATCACGGTTTGTCTCAAAACTATACAGTGGGTCATATGCCCACTTCAAATCGCGTTATACTGATATAAACTGATGATTTTATTTTAGTAGTTTCTTCCATTTAAGCGAGATAGCAATGAGTCAACCCGAATCGACCTCTCAAGACATTTTACCGACTTGGGTAGATTCTTCGCTGATTAAAGGAATGTTGCGCGGTATTGAGCGTGAAAGCTTACGTATGCAAAGCAACGGTTTCTTGTCTCAGGCCGACCATCCCCAAGCCTTGGGTGCGGCATTGACTCATCCGCATATTACGACAGACTATTCTGAAGCTTTAATGGAATTTATCACGCCACCAAAAGAAACTATTACAGAGGCGTTGAACTATCTGCAAGATATTCATGCTGTTGCGCATACGCATTTGGAACATGGTGAAAAACTTTGGCCGTTGTCGATGCCATGCATGTTGGATAAAGACGAGGACAGTATTCGTTTAGCGCAATATGGCAGCTCGAATATTGGGCGCTTTAAAACCTTGTACCGTCGTGGTTTAGGGGTGCGTTATGGTCGCCGGATGCAGACCATTTCAGGGGTGCATTATAATTTATCCTTCCCAGATCATTTCTTTGAAGCACTTCAACAGCATGAAACTGACGACGCCCTCAAGGCATTGAGCTTACAGGATTATCGCAGTCATCGTTATTTCGGCCTGATCCGTAATTTTATTCGTTTAACGCCATTGGTGATGTTTTTGGTTGGGGCGAGTCCGTCGGTGTGTAAATGTTTTATGACTGGACGTGAACATCAGCTGTTACCGCTCTTAAAAGGCACGCTATTTTTACCCTATGCAACGGCGCTGCGTATGGGAAATTTTGGCTATCAAAATTCAGCACAAAAACAGTTAGGGATTCACTACAACGACATTCAGGCGTATTTGGAAGGTTTGCAAAAAGCGGTGCATACCCCGTATGCCGCATTTAGTCATTTAGGTTTAAATGATGAACAGGGTGAACCGATTCAAATTAATGACCATGTGTTGCAAATTGAAAATGAATACTACAGTTTGGTTCGTCCGAAACAAGTGCCGCAGGATGGTGAAACACCGTCTGAAGCCCTGCAAAATCGTGGCGTAGGTTATGTTGAATTACGCGCGGTAGATGTCAATCCTTATAGCCCGATTGGGATCAATGAAGACACGGCAGGCTTGCTCGAAGTGGTGGCTTTGTACTGTTTATTGCAAGACAGTCCAGCGTTGTTAGATGCCGAACAAAATGAAATTGAGAAAAATCAGGCGGAAGTAGTGAACCGTGGTCGTGCGCCAAATGCAGTGATTTTACAGCAAGGCCAAGCGATTCCAATTGAAACATGGTGTCGTACACATGTTGCTGCGATGCAACCGTTGGCTGAATTGCTAGATGATTCTTACAATACAGATATTTACACTCAGGCAATGGCTGTGATGCAATCACGCATCGATGAAGTCGATGAAACATTGTCGGCACGTATGATTAGCGATACTTTAGAACAAGGTGGAACTTGGGGCTTTGGTAGCTTTATGGCCTTACAACATGCTGAAGTGTATGAGCAGCATGTCTTGAGCCCTGAAACTGCAGCATACTTTGCACAAGCTGCTGAGCAGTCTTTAGAAAAACAGGCTCAACTTGAGCAAGACTGTACCTTGAGTTTTGAAGAATATTTGAAAAACTTCAGATAAAAAATTTTAAGAGGATTTACCATGAAATGGAGTTTCCGCTTCGTGAGTGGTTTGTTGTTTTTAACCAGCGTGATCGGTATGTCTTTTGCGCTGTTTTTAGAACATGTACAAGGCTTAGAACCATGTCCGTTGTGCGTATTCCAACGTATTGGTTTGATTGGACTCGGCATCATTTCATTGATTGCATTGATTCACAATCCAGCATCGAATTGGGGTAAACGCATTTACGCATTGTTGGGGACACTATCAATTCTTTGGTCTGCTGGGGTAGCTGCGCGTCATATTTGGCTGCAAAACTTACCGCCAGACAAAGTACCTAGCTGTGGCCCAGGACTGGATTATTGGGTAGAAACGCTGCCGTTAAAATCAGTCTTTGAACAAGTACTAACCGGCTCTGGTGAATGTGCCAAAGTGGATTGGACGTTCTTGGGACAATCATTACCGGTTTGGTCATTGGTGTTTTTTGCGGTCTTAACTTTGCTCAGTCTTTGGCAGTTAATACGTAAATACCCAAGCAAACCCGTGCCACGTTTACGTGATAAATTTTAATTCAGTGATACATAAAAAAAGCCCTCAGTTGAGGGCTTTTTTATACGAGTGTGCATGGGGGAAGTTTACCTTAGGTTAGGGCAATACCTTCCATACTTTCCAAGTCCATCATAAATTCATAGATATGATCACAAGCTTTATCGTCATTGTTTGGATAGAACCAATGCACGATTTGCTCGGCCACTTGCGGGTGATGCTGAATTTCAAAATGGTTCAGACCATAAAAAATCGCTTTATGTGAATCTGGCACTTTCAGTTGATAACGTGCATTTGGGTGTTCTCCTAACGCACTTTTCACGCTGACCAAGTAATCTCCAATCACATGTCGCGTTTTATTGCGACGATGTTCATATTCGATGGTTCCTGCCACGAGGTAGGTATTGATATGTGATGGAATCGGGGCAGGTTTACGGTTGTCGTCCATGAGTCCAATGCGGACATCATTATGTTCCCAATCATCATCACGCACGCTGCCATAGCGCAAATCTAAAATGCCGTTACTACGGATATTCACCACGTGGCCCACGATTTTGACCAAGGGGAAACGCCCCAATTGATCTTGCAGATGAAATCCGACACGTTCAAGTACCGCACCATGATGTGGTGAGCCCAAGCAGACTAGATTTTCAACTTGATGAATCCATTGATACATATTTTGTTTGCCATAAAAAATGGCACTACGGGACACTAAGCCCCCCATACTATGACCAATTAAGTCGATACTGGTAATACCTGGGTTGCGACGGACCAAATCTTCTAATGTATTGGCAAGGCTGCGGCCATTGGTCGAAATACGACGACCCGTGTTGTAATTTAAATACAGCATGGTGTTGTGGTCACGTTGTGACAGTAATTTTTCACCAATGCCGCCATATTTGGCTGTCGACCATGACAGATGATTCATGCAGAGCCCATGAATCAACAGGGTAATACGACCGGTTAATTCGCCTTTTTGTACCGCACCATAATGGTCGTAAACTACCATGGGTAAGGCCATCGGGTTGTGATATTTCAGTAAATAGTCGCCCAAGACCCCATTCAGCGCGCCCACTAAAAAATGTAAAGACGGCGTGAGCGGTTTGTCGTGTAAGCGTGGGAATTTTTCAATAATGCTACGCAGCGTTGGTGCAAGTAAATAATTGCCATAGTTGAAAAAGGTGTTGTAAGAAAATTCATAAATCCGTGCAATGGTCGGCTGCTTATGAAAGGCTTTCGAGCCTTGTTCGCTCATTCCAAAAATACTGATTAAAATTTCACGTTGAATGTTTTTGATCAAGTCATGCACGACATCACTAAAACGCATTGTCACGAGCTGTGCCAAACCTTCCAGTACATCTGCTTGACTGGGCGGCGTGCGGTCCCATTTACAATAGGTTTCATGCAATGGTGTTAAGCTAGGCATAATGTTCCTATCCTTACATTCAATGCTATTCCTCGATTGTATTTATTACTGGAATAGCCTGAAGTTTCATTGTTTATTTTATAAAATTCTCACGAACAGCTTTTACAATACCGATAACAGACCTGTCGGTGAATGCCTTTTGTCTGACAATTTTGCTAAAAATTCAAATTTAGAAAATGTGACGCAGTTAGCACTTACATGCCACTTTTAAAGCAATTTAAAGATCAATTTGGAATCAAAATGATGAATATTGTGTATTTGCATGGTTTTCAAAGTAACTCAAATTCAGTGAAAGGACAGATATTGCGGCGCTATTGCGCAGACTTAAATAGTCTGCATGTGCATTTGCCAGATTTGAATATGCCACCGCTACAGGTGATGCAGCAGATGTCAGAGCTGATTGACGGTTTAGATGATGTGGTTTTGGTGGGCAGCAGTTTAGGTGGCTTTTATGCGACGCAGCTGATGACGCGCCATCACATTCCTGCAGTGCTCATCAATCCTGCGGTCTATCCATGGCAATTATTTCGTGATTTATTTGGCGAGACGGCATTGCCCTATCAGGTGACTGAAACGTGGTGCTTGGATGATGCACAGCTAAATCAAATGCAGGCTTTGGCGGTATCTAAGGTTGAGAACGCAGATCAACTGTTGGTCTTGCTCCAACAAGGCGATGAAACCTTGGATTATCGAGATGCCGCTGGTTTTTATAGTGCGGCTCAAGCCGGCATGGCCATGTTGATCACTGAGGTGGGTGGAACACATGGCATGGATGATTTTGCAGAAAAAATACCGATGCTCTTGCAGTTTTTGTCCGATGCTGTCAAAAATATGCCTAAATAAAATGATCCAATACAAATGCTGACCAGCTAGATCTAACATACAAATAATGGGCAGTTACGACATCATTTGACGTTTAAATTGTTTAAGAAAATGGCGGCTGATCGCAAGAGATATGCATTTTAATAAAAAAGCATATACTGTAGCGCTTAAAGAAATGTTTTAACCAAAAAGCAGGGAATTTTGCAACGTGACGCAATATACGGCTCAATCACTTGAAGTTTTATCTGGCCTAGATCCGGTACGTCGTCGTCCGGGGATGTATACAGACACTACACGACCAAACCATTTGGCGCAGGAAGTGATAGATAACGCCGTCGATGAAGCGCTTGCAGGACATGCCAATAAAATTACCGTGACAGTGTATAAAGATGGCTCATTGTCAGTTGAAGATAATGGTCGTGGGATGCCAGTTGACATCCATCCTGAGTATGGTCAAAGCGGGATTGAAATTATTCTGACCAAACTACATGCCGGCGGTAAATTCAGCACAGACAATTATCAATTTTCAGGTGGTCTGCATGGTGTGGGGATTTCTGTCGTCAACGCATTGTCCAACCGTGTTGAGGTGGAAGTTCAACGTCATGGCAACCTGTATAAAATGGCCTTTGAACATGGCGTTCCTGTGGCACCGCTTGAGGTGTTGGAAGGTAAATGCGCTAAACGTGCAACGGGTACTACCGTGCATTTTTGGCCTGAAGCCAAATATTTTGATTCGCCTAAATTTGCGCTGAAAGCCTTAAAACACAACTTAAAAGCCAAGGCTGTTTTGGCGGCAGGCTTGCAGATTATTTATATCGATCAAATCAACAACGAAAAGATCGAATGGCAATTTGAAAATGGTCTGGTTGACTATTTGATGGATGAACTGCAAGACCGTGACATCGTTCCTGCCCCTGCATTTGTGGCGACCGGTGAGGCAGAGCGTGCCAGCGCTGAGTTTGCGATTTGTTGGAATGTGGAAGGTGGTGAGTCCATTCAAGAGTCGTATGTCAACCTCATCCCGACTGCGCAAGGCGGTACCCATGTCAATGGTTTACGTTCGGGTGTGACAGATGCGATTCGTGAATTCTGTGAATTACGGAATTTATTGCCACGGAATATGAAGCTATCTGCCGAAGATGTCTGGGATGGCGTCAACTTTATTCTGTCTTTGAAATTCCAAGAGCCACAATTCTCAGGTCAGACCAAAGAACGACTTTCAAGCCGTGAAGCCTCTGGTGTGGTGTTAAATATTGCCAAAGATGCTTTTGCACTGTGGCTGAATCAAAACTCCGATATTGCTATGCAACTGGCTGAAATGGTGATTGCTAAGGCTGGTCGCCGTTTAAAAGCTGCGAAAAAAGTTGAACGTAAAAGGATCGTTTCCGGCCCAGCTTTGCCGGGTAAACTGGCTGACTGTGTGGGCCATACCCTCGAAGAATCAGAACTGTTTATTGTGGAAGGGGATTCTGCAGGTGGTTCTGCCAAACAAGCACGTGATAAGAACTTCCAAGCGATCATGCCAATCCGTGGTAAGATTTTAAATACTTGGGAAGTGTCTTCAGACGAAGTTTTGGCATCGCAAGAAGTACATGATATTGCGATTGCGATTGGTGTAGATCCGGGCAGTGATGACTTGTCAGAACTACGTTATGGCAAGATTTGTATCTTGGCCGATGCCGACTCAGATGGTTTGCACATTGCAACGTTACTCTGTGCATTGTTCGTCAAACATTTCCATACTTTGGTTGAGGAAGGACATCTGTTTGTGGCGATGCCACCGCTGTTCCGTATAGATGACAATAAAGATGTGCACTATGCCTTGGATGAAGATGAACTAGAAAGCATCTTAAAGAAATGTAAAACCAAAAATCCTCAAATCACACGATTTAAAGGATTGGGCGAGATGAACGCGAGTCAGCTGCGTGAAACGACTATGGATCCCGATACACGTCGTTTAGTGCAACTGGACTTGGATGACGTACAGTTTACTTCAGGTTTACTCGACAAATTATTGGCGAAGAAGCGCTCTTCAGACCGTAAATATTGGTTGGAACAGAAGGGTAATTTGGCCGATTTAGCGGTTTAAAATTGCAACAAGGAAAAAACCACGCAAGTGGTTTTTTTTTGCTTCAAATTTAGGAAAAGCTGCATGATTTGTGTGCCAAAACACCGTGTTTTTTGAAAAACGTCGCAAAATTGTTCAATTATAGGTCAAATGTTGGATACAAGTTTGTATGCATCTTTGCGGTGATTTTACGATTTTTGAATCGACCCATAAAAAATTAAAAGCAAATTTTATGATTGTAACTATGTGAAAAATAACATTTAAAAATAAATAAAAGCACTCAATCAAAATAAAAAATAAGGCTTGGCACAGTTATTGAATTGCTCTGTTGTGATGAAAGACAACAAATGCATTTTAAAAATGTGAATTACAAGCTTAGGTTGGGAGTGTGAATAATGTTTCAACGCAATGTATTTGCTAAAAGTATTTTAGCGGCAACGATGACTGGGGCGATTGCTTTAACGGGCTGTTCAAAACCTGCAGAAGAAAAAACAGAAAGCGCTACATCAGAACCAAAAGCCGCTGCAGCAAGTGGCGATACTATTAAAGTCGGGATCTTACATTCGCTGTCAGGCACGATGGCGATCTCAGAAACTTCTCTAAAAGATACGGCCTTGATGGCGATTAATGAAATTAATGCCAATGGCGGGGTATTGGGCAAAAAACTAGAACCTGTGGTGGTGGATCCGGCATCGGACTGGCCACTATTTGCGGAAAAAACCCGTCAGTTGATTACCCAAGACAAAGTAGCCGTGATTTTTGGTTGCTGGACGTCGGTATCTCGTAAGTCGGTTTTACCCGTGGTTGAAGAATTAAATGGCTTATTGTTCTACCCTGTTCAGTATGAAGGTCAGGAACAATCTAAAAATATTTTCTACACAGGTGCAGCACCGAATCAACAAGCAATTCCTGCTGTTGAGTACCTAATGAGTGAAGAGGGTGGTAAGGCAGAACGCTTTGTACTGTTGGGCACAGACTATGTTTACCCACGCACCACCAACAAAATCTTACGTGCATTCTTGAAGTCGAAAGGCATTGCCGATGCAGATATCATGGAAGAATATACCCCATTTGGTCATAGCAACTATCAAACCATTGTGGGCAATGTGAAGAAGTTTGCGGCAGGGAAAAAGACTGCTGTGATCTCGACCATTAACGGCGATTCAAATGTGCCGTTCTATCGTGAATTGGGCAACCAAGGCATCAAAGCTGCGGATATTCCTGTGATGGCGTTCTCTGTAGGTGAAGAGGAATTACGCGGTATCGACACCAAGCCGCTGGTAGGACACTTGGCGTCGTGGAACTACTTCATGTCGGTGAAAAATCCAGTGAATACTGAATTCACCAATAAAATGAAGCAGTATGCCGTGGAATACAAACTGCCAAATGCCGATAAATTTGTGACCAATGACCCGATGGAGGCTACCTATGTCGGCATCAATATGTGGAAACAAGCGGTAGAAAAAGCAGGAAGTACAGATGTCGATAAAGTGCGTGAAGCTATGGCCGGCCAAGAATTTAAAGCGCCATCGGGCTATACCTTGCAAATGGATGCGTCGAACCATCATTTGCATAAACCAGTCATGATTGGTCAGATCCGTGCCGATGGTCAGTTTGATGTGGTGCACAAAACCGCAAAAACCATTGCTGCAGAGCCATGGAGCCCGTACATCCCGAAATAATTCAATCCGAATGCCTGTTGCCATTGTGTAGCAGGCATTTTTTGATGTGATCCCTGTATGGGGTTGTTCTATTACTCAATAGGGATGCTTATAAGATGAAAAAATTACGCAATTTCCCGATCCTTTTTCTATTCCTAAGCCAATTATTCTGTCTGCAAATCGTGCATGCAGAAACTGCAGCGGATGTGGTGTCTACGGTGCAATCTGTGCAGCAAGGTGACGCCATTCAGCAATTTGTTCGCGGTAGTTTTACCGAGCGCCGCAGCTTACTCAATCAATGGCCGGGCGATATTGAATCCTTAGATCAGTTGGCCGCATTGGTCGAAAAAGACCAGTTATATAGTGGTCAAAGCGGTCAAACCTATATTTTAGAAACTGACGAAAAATTATTGAGCTATCCTGATTTGCAAACCGTGACGGATTGGCCTGCCGATTTATCTCAAGTCACCTTGGTGAATACCCTTCGTAAAGCCTTAACGTTTGCGCAAGCGAAAGAAAAGCTGCAATCGGATGATTTAAACCAACGTTTGGATGCAATTGATATTTTAGAAAATAACTTGGCTGAGTTGGATGTTAAAAATATTAATCAATTGTATTTAAATGAAAAAAATAACAAAGTTAAAGCCCGTTTAGCGCAGCTCAAAGCACGCTTAGATTATCAAAACCCTGATGTTTTACAAAAAATACAGGCGGCCAAAGTGCTGCAAGATTCTAACCGTCCCGATGTGTTGGCGATGGTGGAACAGGAATTACAACAAGCCAACCTGCATCCTGAGTTAAAAGCCGCACTGACAGAAGCCAAGAGCAATATTAAAACTCGTATTCAGGCCAGTGAATGGACTGGACATGTCTTTTCAGGTCTCAGCACGGCCAGTATTTTACTACTGGCGGCGTTGGGCTTAGCCATTACGTATGGTCTGCTAGGCGTGATTAACATGGCGCATGGTGAACTGATCATGATCGGGGCCTATACCACGTATGTGGTGCAAAGCCTGTTTAAGAGTCATCTCAGTAGCTATGTCGATTGGTACTTGATTGCCGCGATTCCTGCTGCATTTATTGTAAGTGCTTTGATCGGCATGTTGATTGAACGTACTGTTATTCGTCCCTTGTATGGCCGTCAATTGGAAACACTATTAGCCACCTTTGGTGTGAGCTTAATTTTAATGCAAGTGGTGCGCATGGTTTTTGGTGCGCAGAACGTTGAGGTGTCGAATATTTCATGGCTGTCAGGGGGCATTGCTGTGACACCAAGCCTGATGCTGCCTTATAACCGTATTGCCATTATTGGCTTTACCGTTGCGGTACTGTTGTTGCTGGTTTATTTACTAAATAAAACCCGTTTTGGTTTATTTGTTCGTGCCGTGACGCAAAACCGTCAAATGGCACAGGCCGTAGGTATCCGTTCTAGCCGCATTGACATGATGGCTTTTGGTTTAGGTTCGGGGCTTGCAGGTCTAGCAGGCTGTGCCTTAGCACAAGTCGGCAATGTCGGTCCTGATTTAGGACAAAACTATATTATCGATGCGTTCTTGGTGGTTGTGGTGGGCGGTGTTGGCCAAGTATGGGGCGCAGTACTGGCTGCCTTAGGTCTAGGTGTCAGTGGCACAGTGTTGGAAATCGGCATGGGTGCAGTCTTAGCGAAAATTATTCTACTGGTTCTTGTGATTTTGTTTATTCAAAAACGTCCACAAGGTTTGTTTGCCATCAAAGGCCGTTTTGTGGAGTAAGCGCATGAAAATCACTTCGTTATTATCAGATAAACCCTATAGTGGTATGGCGATTGCCGTGTGCTTTGCCATTTTGCTGATTTTGCCTTGGCTACATGTATTACCCGCCGATTCAGCACTGCATTTATCAGCGTATTGGGTCACGCTCATTGGCAAGATTATGTGTCTCGCCTTGGTGGCATTGGCCTTAGATTTGGTTTGGGGCTATGCCGGCATTTTAAGCTTGGGGCATGGTTTGTACTTTGCCTTGGGCGGCTATGCCTTTGGCATGTATCTCATGCGTGAGGCGGCAGGCGATGGCTTACCCGACTTTATGCGCTTTTTGAGTTGGACCGAGCTACCGTGGTACTGGATGGGTACTGAACATATCGTGTGGGCATTGGCTTTGGTGGTTTTGGTCCCAGGACTGATTGCCTTCATTTTTGGCTTCTTTGCCTTCCGCTCAAAAATTAAAGGCGTGTATTTTTCAATTATTACCCAAGCCATGACCTTTGCTGCGGCGCTACTGTTTTTCCGCAATGAAACCGGCTTTGGCGGTAACAACGGCTTTACCGGTTTTAAAACCATTTTGGGTATGGATATTACCTCTGCACCAATGCGTACAACCTTGTGTTTCCTCACTGCGCTGACTTTGCTGGTCTGTTTTGTCGGCTTACGCCACCTGATGAATAAACCCTATGGTCGTGTACTCGGTGCAATTCGTGACAGTGAAAACCGTTTGCAATATTTAGGTTACCGCACCTTATGGTACAAGCTCTCTGCATGGGTGTTGTCTGCCGTGATCGCAGGGATTGCAGGCGCTCTGTATGTCCCTCAAGTCGGCATTATTAACCCGAGTGAGATGAACCCTGTCAATTCGATTGAAATGGCGGTGTGGGTGGCTGCAGGTGGTCGCGGTACGCTGATTGGCCCGATACTGGGTGCAGGTTTGATCAACGGGATGAAGACCTATTTCACGGTGGCTTATCCAGAGGTATGGCTATTGATTTTAGGTGCGCTGTTTATTGTGGTAACGATATTCCTGCCAAATGGCGTGATTGGGCTATTAGAGCGGTTTAAAAAGGAGCGCAGCGAATGAATGATCAATGGGTTCAACCGCATGGCGGTCATGCTGTTGAAGGTTATGGACGACCGAAGGAGCAGGGTGCGGACTTCAGTCACGGGATTGCCCTGTATTTGGAAAAAGTCAGCGTTTGGTTTGATTCTTTCCGTGCATTAAATGATTTGTCGTTATATATCAAAGAAGGTGAGCTGCGCTGCATCATTGGTCCCAATGGTGCAGGAAAAACCACGCTGATGGATGTGATTACCGGTAAAACTCGCCCAACAGAAGGTTCGGCTTTTTTCGGGCAAACCTATGATTTGGCAAAAATGAGTACAGAGCAAATTGCAGAAGCCGGGATCGGTCGTAAGTTTCAAAAGCCTACTGTATTTGAAAATTTTACCGTGATGGAAAACCTGTTATTGGCAGCGCCGAAAGATAAACGGGTGAAAAAGAGTTTCTTCAGCAAACTCGATCCAGATGCGCAAAACGCCTTGGACGAATCTTTAGCACAAATCCGCTTAGAAGAATTGATCCATAAACCGGCAGGGCTGTTGTCACATGGTCAAAAGCAGTGGTTAGAAATAGGCATGCTACTAATGCAGCGTCCAAAATTGATTTTGCTGGATGAACCTGTAGCAGGAATGACCGATGCTGAAACAGAGCGTACCGCAGAGCTGTGTTTAGAGTTGAAAAAGAGCCATACCCTTGTTGTGGTTGAACATGACATGAGCTTTATTGACACCATCAGTGAAAAAGTCACCGTGTTGGCGCAAGGTGCGATTTTGGCCGAGGGTACATTGGCCGAAGTCCAAGCCAATGAAGATGTCATTGAAAAATATCTCGGACGTTAAGGAGCAGACCATGTTAGAAGTCAAAGACGTCAATCAGTTTTATGGTGGCAGTCATATTTTAAGAGATGTGACATTTGCCGCTCCCGTGGGGGCATGTTCAGTGGTGCTCGGGCGAAATGGTGTGGGTAAAACCACCCTCTTAAAATGTTTAATGGGCATTTTACCGATCAAGTCAGGGCAGATCCTACTGGATGGCAAAGATATTTCTAAGCTAAGTCCAGAGCAACGTGTACGTGAAGGCTTGGCTTATGTACCGCAAGGACGGGACATTTTCTCAACCTTGACCGTTGAAGAAAATATTTTGATTGGGATGGCAAAATTTAAAGGCGCTAAAACCCGAAAAGTGCCAGAACATCTCTATGAGATTTTCCCCGTATTGGATGAAATGAAACATCGTCGAGGTGGAGATTTATCTGGTGGTCAGCAGCAACAATTGGCGATTGCCCGTGCGCTCGCTTCCGAACCACGGGTATTGATTTTAGATGAACCGACCGAAGGCATTCAGCCGTCGATTATTAAAGACATTGGCCGTGTGATTCGTCAGTTAGCCGATGGCGGAGAAATGGCGATTGTTTTGGTTGAACAGTTTTATGATTTTGCAGAAGAACTGGCAGATGAATATACCGTGATGGCGCGGGGGCAAGTGATTGCACAAGGTGTCGGTAGTGAAATGCCTGAAAAAGGCATTCGGGAATTGGTGGCGATTTAATATTTAGTTGACTGCGATGTGTGGCGGGCTTGTATCAATCAAGCTCGTTACTCTTTTCATTCAATTTACTACGCTCAAAAAATCGTTGCTGGTCATGGAAATGGCATCAAAAAAACGAGTGGAATAAATTTTTTTTGTTTTAAACCATAAGCTTAAGTTGTTCTCAGTATCGTCATTTGAAGCTTCAGCATGTCGTGCTTCAGTGATGCTAAGTGCAGTACTGAAACTTTGGTAAAGGGCGAATGGGCATCCATCAGTATTCGATCAACTGCAGTCGAATATACAAAATATCTGCTTTATTTTTGTGTGGATTACATTAATCTAAATGTACGACATAACAAGAAGATAAGAATATGGACGCGATATTATATTTGATCCCACCGAATGATTTGGAAACTCTGATTTTAGAAGCAGAAACCCCTCAAGATGTCTTGGATTCACCTTTTGTACAACACTCCTTTTTTTTAGGGGAAGCGTGGCAAGAGTTGAATCCATTATTAAGCGTGAACAGTGATTCAGTTGCGGCACTGAGTTATGCCATTCAGGCAGAACATCCTTTGTCAGAGCGACGACCGGGACTGAGCCTTGCAGTGCATTACAATACTGTAGTTCGCGTTGCAGAAATCCATCAGGCATTACAACAGTTAAGCGTGGATGAAATCAAAAAACGTTATTTGGTCACGATTGCAGAAACCGCACCTGAGCAAGAGCTTAAATTGGCCGAATTAAAACTACTTTTTTTACAGTTACAAGATCTTTATCGTGATGCGGTGCGTCATAATTTATCGGTGCTGAGTGTGATACAAGATGGTATTCGTTTGGATAAATTACCATAAACACAGCTCAATACGGGCTATAACTGAAGTTGCATCAGGACCAGATCACGCCATTCACCAAACTTTTGTCCCACTTCAGGCATATAACCTGTTTGCTTAAAGCCTAATTTTTTGTGCAGGGCAATCGAGGCGCTATTGCCGTGATCAATGCCTGCAATCATGACATGCATATTTTGGCTTTTGGCATGCTGAATTAGGTGCTCTAATAATTGCTGACCAAGACCCTGTCGAGCATAGTTTGGGTCAATATAGACAGAATGCTCAACAGTATGTCGATAGCCAGCAAAATGGCGGAAAGAACCATAGTCAGCATAACCGGCGATTTGCTGTTGATCCTGATCTTCAATCACCACAAAAGGAAAATTTTGCTTTTGGAAATCCAGCAATTTCTGTTGAAAAGAGTCAAGAGTGTAAGCTTGATCATTCCATGTCGCAAAGCCGTTGAGAACTTCATGATTATAGATTGCGAGAATGGCCGCTAAGTCTTGTGGAGTTGCAGGTCGAATGAGAAAAGACATGCGCAAATTTCTGATAAAAATAAAGTCAATTTAAAAACTTAGGCATAAAAAAAGCAAGGTGATGAACCTTGCTTTTTTCTTCATCGCGTTCTGAGTCGAACTTAGAAGTGGTATTTCACCAAAGCGCTGACATCGTTTTGGTCCTGACCTTTCAGGCCATATTTGTTGTTCCAAACCGAGTGTTCAACACCTACGTAGAGCTTAGTCTTAGGAGAGATATGCTTACCTATATTCCATTTATATTGGCTTGTCCAGTTTAATTCACTAGCTTGCGCCCCTTTTTCAGCTGTTGACCAGTCAAGGAAAGCATCTACTAGAAAATCTTCAGAGCCAATTTTAAATGGCACAGCATAAGTGATCGTCATTTGATAATCATCTTTAGTACCGGCTGATTTAGAATCATTATCGGCTTTATAGAAGTTGATGTTTGCATACTGTGTATATGGAATGTCTAAAGCAAAGCCAATACCATACAAGAAGTTATTAAACTCAGAATTTTTGTCGTAGCCGGCATTATGTTCCCAAGTCGTTGCAATCAGAACGTCTTTGATCGGCCCCATAGAAAGGTCTTTACCAGAAACTTCGCCTAAGCTAAGGCGCGGTGCAAGCTCAAGGTAAGTTGATGCTTCATCATCTTTGTCCCAAGCTTGGTCAACGAAGAAGAATACATCTGAATATTTCAGTTTAGCGGCATATTCAGCTGTGATCGTTTTCTGTTCATTGTTGTCACCATCAAAAGGCACAACATAATTTTCACCATATAGGCCAGTTAAGCTGAAATCTTGCCATACGATAGGTGAAGCTTGAGTGAAAGCAGCAGCAGATGCTAATGCACATGATGCAACGATTTGTGTAAGTTTCATTAAAAAATATCTCCCCCGAGAAGCACTGAAAGCATACAGATTATTAAGCAAAAATAAAGCCAAATTTTACTCAACGGCAAAATTGTTTTGTAATTTGAAGGGGAAATACGCTGTGCATGATCGATGACGGTAAAAGCGAGATTTTGAGTTTGAATGGAATTGTGCAAATAGAAGGTGGGCGTCGAGGAAATGCACAAAAATATGACCCAAATCAATTAAAACAATGCAAATCTACAATAAAGTCTTACTTTTTTTATGGATATTAAAAAAATATCAAAATAGCACTTGCAAAATTCTAACTTAAGACCGATATTCGAAGTATAAGGACACGGATCTGCAGACTCTAAAGTGTTCATCATTCAATGTGGAGGACGATGTTCCATACAAAGTTGAAGATGGTCATTGCTGTAACATTTACAGCAAATGTAACGTGCCAAGATAATAAGTTTTGCACAAATTTTTATAGCTAATACAGATAGATAGAGGATGATATTATGAACATTGAAATCCGTACAGATAAAAACATTATAAACAGTGATCGACTAATTACATACGTTCGTGCAGAACTTAATGAAGAATTTCAGCGCCATAGTGAACGCATTACCCACTTTTCGGTGCATTTAAGTGATGAAAATGGGGACAAGGGCGGCAGCGACGACATCAAATGTATGATTGAAGCGCGTCCAGCAGGTTTGAAGCCTGTCGTGGTCAACCATCGTGGTCATAATGTAGATACGGCTATTCACGGTGCAATTGATCGACTTAAACGTAGTCTTGAACATGTGTTCGAAAAGAAAGAGAACCCACGCAGTACGCAACCTGCTTTTGCTGAAGCGGATGACAGCGTAGACGACGAATAAGTCTCAAAATTTAAAAAAAGCCCTGCGGGGCTTTTTTTGTGTGTTTTGTATTTTGTTTTACATGAAATTCAAACAAACGCAGCTTTATTCGGCATAATAGATCAAAATAAATTGAAGTGAGCTTTCCAGATGTTAACAGCGCAACAACAGCTTTTTGTGCAAGCGTTAGAAGAACAAGATCTTGCACAGGTGCAACGCCTGTTGGCAGATGGTCTTAATCCAAATTTTATCGACTTTGAGAAAGGACCTGCGGTTTCTGTATGGTCTGATGGTTTGTTTAAATGGTGGGAAATGGTTTGCGAAGCGTATGAAGCAGGCCAACCTTTAACAGCAGAACAGAAAACACAACATTTAGATGTACATATGCAAATCTTGGAAGCGCTGATTCAAGCCAAAGCCAATGTGCATTTATGGGATGCTGAAGAAATTTATGGTCCATTATGGGATGCTGCGAGTGCAGCATGTGTCCCTGCGGTACAGCGCTTATTGGATGAAAAAGTGAATCCAAATATGATTGATAGCGATGGTTTAACCATTTTATCGTCGATTAGTGAATTATTTTTTGACTGTGATTTTGACGCGGTAAATTGGTCGGAAGCATTGGAAGAAGAAAAACAAACCTTGGAGCTTTTGCGTAGCCATGGCGCAAAAATGAGCAAAGAATTAGCATAATTGTGAGTAAAAACATGACTGTATTTAAAGTTTTAAGCATTGCAACATTATCCAGTTTGAGCCTGTCTGCATTTGCGGCGGATTTTTCATTTGACCGTCCGGGTGCGGGTATGGGTACAGGCATTACCCCTGTTGGTCGTTTGGCATGGGAACAAAGTTTGCCAGCAGCGAGCTATAGTGAAAGTCGTGATGAAAATGGTGAAAAAGTAAAAAACACCACTTTAAATGCAGACATGTTGTTCCGTACTGGTTTGGCAAAAGATTTGGAATTGCAATTGGGTTGGCAAGGTCCGGCATGGTCTAAAACCAAAGTTGCGGGTCGCTCAGTTGAAGACGATGGTTTGGGTGATGTCAGCATTGGTCTGAAAAAAGCCATTGATTTGAATGATGAGAAATTGTCGATGGCTATTCTTGCTGAAGCGATTATTGCAACAGGCAATGAAGGTTTTAGTGCTGAGGACGATATTTATAGTCTGACTTCCGCTGTGGCTTATGATTATAGCGATACAATTGGGACTTCAATGACCATGCGTTATGAAGTTCAAGATGGTGATTGGGCTGTGAGTGCCATTCCGGGAATGGAATATCAAATTGCGGGTAATTTATCGGGTTTTTCTGAGCTGGTTTATCGCAAAGCAGAGAGTACGGATCAGGAAGTGTCTTTGGCTTCCGGTCTAACGTATGCCGTTTCGGATCGTATGCAGTTGGATGCGAGTGTCGGTCTAGAACTCACTGGCGGTCATAAAAATTATCAGTCAGGTTTGGGCGTATCTTACCTGTTCTAAAAAAACCTAAATTTTAAAACGTAAAAATACAGACTGAGGATGAATTCAGCTGAATGAAACAATGGACTTATGTTGCGGCAGCGGCTGTGCTGTCGTTCAGTATGGGCGTCTCTGCTCAGGATGCATTACTTTCAGCTGAAGATGCTTTTCCTTTCTCAGTGGTCTCTGATCGTGCAGATCAGGCGGAGCTGAGTTGGGATATTCCAGCGCATTATTATCTGTATCAGCACAAAATAGAGGTGAAGCAGGGCAATCAAGTTTTAGCTTTGGATTTGCCTGCTGCTGAGGATTTAAAAGACGATAACTATGGTCATACGCAGGTGTATTACCAACAGTTGAGTTTTAAAATTCCGACTCAAAAACTGCAGACCTATCAAGTCAGTTGGCAAGGCTGTGCCAAGGATCGGGTGTGTTATCCACCACAGAGCATCAGCTTTGAAACGGATGCTTCTGGCTTGGTCACACAGCAAAATCTTGCCAGTCCAAATAAACGCTTACTCGATTTTGCAGCAGAAAATACTGCCGAACAGCCTACGGCGAATCGTTTAGATCAGCAGCGGGCAGATAATGCTGCACTGGCTTCTGATCGCTATACCGCAAGTGACCAAATGTGGTCTGAAAAATTAGCACAAAGCTCAATATTTTATGGCCTTTTGCTGTTTTTTGGCTTGGGTTTTTTGTTGGCTTTTACGCCATGTTCATTGCCGATGCTGCCGATTTTAACCTCACTGATTGTCCGCGACAGCCGAGGTTTAAAAGCATGGATGATTGCACTGACTTTTGTCACCAATATGGCGATGGTGTATGCCATTCTCGGCTTGGTGGCGTCGTCTGCAGGTTTGAATTTCCAGCGTTGGTTGCAACAACCCTCGACCTTAATTGCCTTTAGCGTACTCTTTGTGGTTTTTGCCCTGAATTTATTTGGTTTATTTGAACTGAAATTGCCACGCAGTTGGGTCAATCGCTTAGACCAAGCTCAGTCGATGCAAAAGGGCGGTAGTCTCGTTGGCGCTGGGGTCATGGGGATGATTTCAGCATTACTGGTCGGTCCTTGTATGACAGCACCGTTGGCAGGCGCATTATTATTTATTTCCCAAACCCAAAGTCAGTGGCAAGGTGCGTTATTGTTATTCACCCTCGGCTTTGGCATGGGGACCCCGCTATTGTTGGCCAGTGTCCTTGGCTCACGGGTATTGCCTAAAGCGGGTTTGTGGATGAATCAAATCAAGGTGCTCTTTGCTTTCATTATGTTGGCATTGGCTTTGTATTTTATTCGACCATTGATCAGTGAAGCTTGGTTACAGTGGTTATCCCTTGCTCTGGGTCTGGTGTTTAGCGCTTATGTGCTTTGGCGCATTTTATGGCGCAGTACTCAGCTCAAATGGTTGTATATCTTGGTGTTCTGCGCAACCATACCTTATATTGTGTACAGTCAATATCAACACAGCCAACGTTTTTTAGTCGAAGAAAATCAACAACAAAGTGCTTGGCATGTGGCACATACAGCGGAAGAGTTTCAACGTTTGTTAAGTGAAATTCCTCAAGGTCAATCCGCGATTATTGATGTCTATGCTGATTGGTGTGTGGCCTGTCAGCCGATTGAACATAAAGTTTTAAAATCGGCTGCGGTACAACAGGCTTTGGCACCGTATTACTTAATTAAGTTAGATTTGAGTCAGTATGATGCAACCCATCAAGTACTGCTTAATCAATGGGATATTTTAGGGCCACCGACCTATTTATTTTTAGATACAGCGCATCAAGAGATACGTGGACTGCGTTTGACGGGTGCTTTTAGTGAGGAAGAATTGCTAGCGCAATTGGAAAAATTTAAATCGCGTGGAGAATAAAAATGATGCAATTATATATTGCCAATAAAAACTATTCGACGTGGTCTATGCGACCGTGGTTGGTGTTACACGCGTTTAATTTATCCTTTCAAGAGATCTTGATTCCTTTTTCTGAAGAAGCAGATGGCGGAGCATTCAAGCAGCAAATGTTAGCCCTACATGCCAATGGTAAAGTGCCCCTACTGCAACATGACGGTGTGATGATTTGGGACTCATTGGCAATTTGTGAATATTTGGCAGAGCAGTTTCAAGATCTTCCACTGTGGCCTAAAGATCCCGCGCAACGCGCATGGGCACGTAGTATTTGCGCGGAAATGCACAGTAGTTTTATGCAATTGCGTAGCTTATGTAGTATGAATCTGCAGGCGGATTATGGTCGTCATGGTCAGAGATTATGGTCTGAACATGCCGAATTGCGTGCTGAAGTGACTCGAATCGAACAGATTTGGTCGAGTCGTGCTGCGGTGGATGGCTTTCTATGCGGTGAATTTACTATTGCCGATGCTTTTTTTGCACCCGTGGTAACACGTTTACAGACCTTTCAGTTACCTGTGAGTGACAACACACAGCGTTATATGCAAAAGATTTTGCAGCATCCTTCTGTGGTGGCATGGATCACGGCTGCTCAACAGGAACAGCCAGTCCGTCGTATGGAACAGTATCCACGTTAAAAGCTCAACGCCACGTCTGATCTATATAAAAGTTTTAAACCAAATGGCTAAAGCTTTGTTGTTCAGTGTAGGCCATCACCATGTTACGACCACCAGCTTTAGCTGCATATAGCGCCTGATCAGCATGGGTCAGCAATTGTTGCGGTACCAATTCTGGCGTAGAAATCGCAATGCCAAAACTGGCTGTCACATGAATTGACTGACCATCATGTCCCCAAATTTCAAGCTGCTCAATGGCTTTTCGACAGCGCTCTGCAATGAATATCGCTTGTTCTAAGTTAGAATTTTTTAGCACCAAAATAAACTCTTCCCCGCCAAACCGCCCAACCACATCACTACCGCGTAAATGTTGGTTTAATACTTGGCTGACGAGAATCAAGGTTTCATCGCCTTTATCGTGTCCATATTCATCATTGATGCGTTTGAAATGGTCTAAGTCCAATAAGACCAGTGCATATGTATCTGTTTTAGCACTATCGAGCTGTTCCAAACATTGATTGATACTGCGTCGATTAAATAAATTGGTCAGTGGGTCGACTTGACTAAGTTTTTGAATCAGATGCTCTCGATGACGCCATTGGCTGAGTAAGATTTCAAATAAAGCCAAACAGGTTAATAAAATAGGAACAATGAAAAAGATCATTGAGAAGAGCCAAAAACTATTTTGATAGCCATAGGCATGAGGTTGAAAAATCGGGGCATAGGGGATAATGCCGCGGATGCTTAAATACATGCAAATAGATAAAAAAATCGTGGCTGGGATCAGCATGCTATAGACGATTTTTCGTGTAAATAGTACCAATCCAACGGTCACAAGGCTCACGTAGGAGATCATGGTGGCTGGACTCATAACGCCAATTAAATAACCATCACGACATAAAGAAATGACGAATAAGCCGACCGAAAGATAAGGTAAAATTAGCTGAATCTTGGGATTATCTTTTCCAGCATAGCAAGGCCAAATCAGGAGGACCATTAAGCAAAAAAAGACGATATTGGTCCACAATTGAGAGTGGATGAGATCAAGGTTAACCCACTGCCAAAGTTCTGGCGTGACATAAACATAAAATTTCCAAATGATCCAAAGCAGATGAATGGCTGAGCCAAGCATCAGCATGAGCATACACTTTTTCAGGATACTCCAATTCATCACCACTTCATCTTCCAGTAAATACTGGGCGATTCTATTGCGGAGGATCATGTCACGTATGCTTGATTTCACCGTCATCCTGTGTCATTGCCCTGTTCGAGTTATCAGTTTTTTTCTTAAAGTTTATATAGATATCATTTTATAGGCTTACATTAGCATGAAAATTTACACTTGATAACGGTCAAGAACCGCTCAGTAATTTTAAATTTTTTGCGAGTTCAAAATGATTGTTCTAAAAATAAAACATAGTGTCATAAGGATCGGGATTATTCTATTTATGAAAAGTGATTACACTAGGCTCAAGTTAATAACAACAGCTTTAGGTTTTAGTCATGAAAATTCTGCATATTGATTCAAGCATCATGGGCGACGCTTCAGTTTCACGTCAACTCAGCGCTGAAATTGTACAACAGCTACAGCAAAAACATGGTGATGCGGCACAGGTTCAACATCTCGATTTAGCTGTACAGCAGATTCCACATCTCAGCAGTGAAATTTTGATGGGTCAAAATGCAGAACAATCGGCTTTAGGCGAGCAGTTGTTGCAACAGTATTTAGATGCTGATGTGGTTGTGGTTGGTGCTGCTATGTATAACTTCGGTTTGCCATCAACTTTGAAAGCATGGATTGACCGTATCAGTGTTGCAGGTCGTACCTTTAAATATACAGAACAAGGTCCAGTGGGCTTGGCAGGTGACAAAAAAGTTTATATTGCCAGCAGTCGTGGCGGTGTGTATGGCGATAACAGCCCTGTAGATTATCAAGAAGGTTTATTAAAAGCCGTGTTTAATTTTACAGGTGTCAGCGATATTGATGTGATTCGTGCCGAAGGTGTCAATATGGGGCCTGATATGAAAGCACAAGCAATGGCGACAGCTCAGGCTCAAATTCAAGCCATTTAATAGATTGACATTTCCCTCTTAGGTCAGCATCTGCTGACCTTTTTTTATGGTGACTTTGATTAGTTTCAGGGATCAGTTTTCAGGAATTGGTTTTCACGGATTAGTCCTGATCCAGTCGGTGTGCAAAATCAGCTAAATCACTCAGCGCACGTTGTCCTTCTTCAAACCAAGAGCTAAACATTTGGAAGTTATGCCACATGCCAGTGTACAGCTTAAATTCGACATCTAGGCCGGCTTCTTCTGCTTTGACTTTAAAGCGCTGCGCATCATCCAGTAAAATTTCTTTAGAACCCACTTGAATATGAATCGGAGGCAGTCCTTTGAGCTCGGCAAAAAAAGGCGAGACCAAGGGATCAGCTCGATCGACCGAGCGTGGTACATAATAATCAATGCCGGTTTCGAGGGCTTCTATGCTTAACAGCGCATCATGCTTACGGTTATAGCGTAGGGACTCACTGCTCAGCGTCAAGTCTAAAAACGGTGACATCAACACCAAACCACTGACTTGTGGAAGTTGTTCCTGTTGAATTTTAAGGGCTAAGGCAAGCGCCAAGTTTGCACCACAAGAGTCGCCTGACAAAATAATATCTTTGGCTTGAACCCCTTGATCTAATAACACCGCATACACATCAAAAAGAGCATCGAGTGTTTCAGGAAACTGTGCTTCTGGGGATAAAGGATAATCCAAATGTAACACTTGCATTTGCGTGCGCGCAGCAACTTGAGTCAGAAACGCCCGATGTGTGTTCATCGAACCCAAGAAAAATGCGCCCCCATGAATATGAAAAATGAGTTGGGTCGATGCCTGTTGAGGTTTGATTTCTTCGGCTTTTAAGCCGGCTAAGCGAATTGGACGAATTTGTACATCCGGGTTTTGGGGAAATGCACGACACATTTGTTCCAAAGCAAAACGTAAAGTATTGGGCGGTAAATTGAACTGGCTCGGCCCACGGATTGTGGTTTTTAAAATGCTTTCTGTAATCAGTTGTTTCGTCAGTGGTGATATCTTCATTGTCTTTCCATCTTTTTCTATTTTTGGAATCGTGTGAGCATATTTACCAACACAAATTACAAGGTTACACTAAACGGTCACATACAAAAATTGATAAATTGTTGTGACTTTTGGATACTAATGTCGTCTATATCAGACCAGGGAAATAAACAAAAATGAAAAAAATTGCACTAGCATTAGGATTGATGAGTTTAGCCGCATTTGCAAATGCTGCAGACCCTCTAAATGGTACAACTTGGAAAACCATTGATGATAAAACCAAGCAGCCAAAAGCGATTGTAAAATTCACTGAGCAAAAAAATGGTACGCTTTCTGCGAGCATTCAGTCAGTTTTGACACCAGGTGAAGAGAATGCATGTAAAAAATGCGAAGGCCCATATCACAACAAATCATTAAAAGGCTTGCGTATTGTGACCGGTCTTAAAAATGTTGGTGGTACAAGTTATGAGAACGGTTCAATTTTGGATCCTCAATCAGGTAAAACGTACAAATTAAAAGGTCAGTTGGCTGATGGCGGCAAAAAATTAGAGCTTCGCGGCTTTATTGGTGTTGCTGCTTTAGGTCGTAACCAAACATGGATCCGCGCCAACTAATTTGACGTGATTCCAACAAAAAGCCTGACGATGTCAGGCTTTTTTTATGACTGCTTGCTCAGTCAAAATTGAACAAGGGCAGTGCATGAGTGTGATGAAAACATTTATTTCAATGCACGGTAAGCGTTTTCATCATAGCCAACCAATAAGTCGCTACCTGTATCCAGTACTGGGCGTTTAATCATGCTGCTATGCGCTGTTAAGCACTGAATCAAATTTTCTTCACTGGCTAAGGTTGTCTGTTGCTCTTCTTCACTGAGTTTTTTCCATGTTGTGCCTTTTTTGTTGAGAATCACATCAGCGCCTTTGGCATCGAGCCATTTTTTTACGGTTTCAGCATCAATCGCTTGTTTTTTATAGTCATGAAATTCGTAGCTTAGGCCTAATTCGTTGAGCAAGTCGAAAGCTTTTTTCATGGTATTGCAGTTTTTGATGCCATAAATTTTAAGCATGAACAGGTGTCCTTAATTATTCAAACAATAAGATAAAAAATACAATTCAGCATTATCCTACAGGCTAATTCATCAATGCTCAAAGCTCGATCGTGATGTGGATTGAGAAATAAATATTTTGCTGTAAAAGTCGCATGTAATAAATATTGGGTATTGTCATCAAAACGACATTTTGGTCTTTTAGAATAGCCTACAGAACAAAACGATGCTCAGAAAAGAAAGCGATGCAATAACAAGAAAATTCAGCTTAAGGTTGCACAGTCAAAATTAGAAAGAAAGCGAGAATAAGAAAATGCTGTGCAGATCGAATTTTTAGCTGTTTTATTTGGGGGATGTTTGAGTCTATAGATGTGGGGACTAGATAAGAGAAAACCCGCATTTAATCATCCTGATCATGCGGGTCTCAATCCAACGTCCATTGTCACATCCTTGAAAACAAGCTAAATCATTTAGTTTGTTTTTATACTTCCTTCGGCGTCCAATCCTTTTATGTCATCCTGACATGTCCCTTTGCCGTGCGACCATAATGCTATGTTCAAGTTATGAGATAAATCCACAAATTCGTCATGTAATGTGAGAAATAAGCTCTAATTGAGTAAACAATCGTTCACTCAATTAATTGTTGGCAGCTTAAATTTTATAATCAATAATCACAGGGGCGTGGTCGCTAAACCATTCATCTTTAAATATCCAAGCATTGACTGTACGTTCTTTCCAGTCTGGTGAACATGCATGGTAGTCGATACGCCAACCCACATTTTTGGCACGTGCTTGTCCTCGGTTAGACCACCAAGAGTAAAGCTCAGCTTCTTTGCGAACCTCACGGAAGGTGTCGACATAGCCAAGTTCATCATAAATATGATCGAGCCATGCACGTTCATGCGGTAAGCAGCCCGAAGCCTTTTGGTTCCCAGACCAATTTTTAATATCGATACGTTTATGCACGATGTTGTAGTCACCGCAAACAATCACTGACTTATTTTCAGCACGCCATTGCTTCAAAATTTGTTGATATTCGCCTAAAAATAGGTCTTTGCGCGCCTGAGCTTCATCACCCGATGAACCTGAAGGCAGGTAGAGCGAGCAAATATGCGCAGTTTGTCCAAGTCCTAAATCGAACTCAGCAGAAATAAAGCGGCCTTGAGTGTCTGCCAATTCAAAACCTAAACCATCTGTCACCGAAACAAAGGGTATGCGGCTATAAATCGCTGTACCTGCGTAGCCTGGGCGTTCTGCAGGGAAGAGGTGTGTAAACCAACCTTCGGGTTTAAATTTATCGGTCCATTGTTCATGGGTAATGCGGCTTTCTTGCATACAAATGACGTCTGCATCGGATTGGGAAATCCAGTCAAAGATGCCTTTCTTTTCTGCCGAACGTAGACCATTCACATTAATTGAAACGACACGAAGAATTTTTTGATCACTTGGATAGCTACTCTTTGGTATCATGCTCAGGTTTAACCTCAAACTTAAAAAAATGGAGCACCTCATGACAGCGCAAGCGGCATTTAATCCACAAGCTTTTATCGAACTCGCATTATCACGTGGTGTGCTTAAATTTGGTGAGTTTACTTTAAAATCGGGTCGTGTGAGTCCTTATTTTTTTAATGCCGGCTTGCTGAATGACGGCGAAGCTTTGTCATTGCTGGCTTCCGGCTATGCAGCAAAATTAACAGAATGCGATAATGTGGAAGTGGTCTTTGGCCCAGCTTATAAAGGCATTCCATTTGTAGCGGCAACGGCTGTGGCGCTGTCACAGAACCATGGTGTGAGTGTACCTTGGGGCTTTAACCGTAAAGAAGCGAAAGACCATGGGGAAGGCGGTGTATTGGTTGGTGCGTCTGTTGAAGGTAAAAAAGTCTGGATCATTGATGATGTGATCACTGCGGGTACTGCGATTCGTGAAGTAGTAACTATTCTGAAAAATGCCGGTGCACAAATTGCGGGCGTATTGGTGGCGCTAGACCGTCAAGAAAAAGGTCAGGGCGATTTGTCTGCGATTCAAGAAGTGCAAAAAGAGTTAGAAATTCCTGTACATGCTTTAATCACTATGAAAGATTTAATGACTTTCTTAGATGCAAAAGGCGAAACTGAAGCCTTGGCGAAAATGGAAGCGTACCGTGTTAAATACGGCATCTAATTTTTCGGGATTTCAAAAGGCAGCTGAAGCTGCCTTTTTTACGTCTTTAAATGATGATTGTTGCATCTAACTAACAAAAAACGTGAAATATTGCTTAAAAAGTAGGCGTTAAACGTGAAGAATCAATAAAAAGCCGTCTCAGTGCGCTATTTACTGAAACGGCTTTAGTTAAAGTATTGATGCTTATAGAAAATTTAAAGAATTTCGTATAACGTGTATTATGTTAATTTAGGAAAACTTACAAAATGTATATGTTAAAGATTATTGTTTGGGTGATCCTCATTTTAGTAATCTTATGGGGAATACAATGGATGTTTCATGGCTTTCCAACAGGAAATTAATATTAAACATTTATAAAAAAATTCATAAATTAGACTTAAGGTAAACATAATAATTAAGGCTTATCTAGATAGCCTAACATCTTAATGTCATGCTTATTACTCTTGAAAGCATCTATGTCTTTAAAGGAATTTTCTGAAATAGCTTCAATACTGGGTGTTATATTACTTGAAGAAATGTAATATAAATCATTAAATTTTTTAATAAAAATTTTTATAGAAGTTTCATTATTTCCCATAACTAAAGAGTTTGTATACTTCATTTTTGCATACTTATTTCCATATTTAGCGTAGATATAATAATCACTATATTTATTGATTTTAGTATTTCTATAATCTTGAATCTGAGCATCCTTATATAAAAATAAATACGTATTTGTCTGACCAATATGTTTACTTGGCTCATAACCATCTAATAAATAACCATATGTATTTATTATTATTTTTAAATTATCTTTCCTTATATCTTCATCTAAGTCAATACTGATCTGAGTTTCATATTTCTTTTCAAAATTAGCAGCTATTACCATAATTAGGCCTATAAGGATGATAAAAATTCCAATTTTTTTCTTCAATTTACGTTATTCCTATGATCATTAAATTGATTTTGGAATGCTGTTTCTATTAATACACCATTGATAAATTTTTTCATGGGTAGAGCAGGTGGAGAAAATAGTGGCACACCACGAGTTGCAGCAAAACCATCACCGAATTGATTTCCACAGATCTACAGAACCTTTATACTGATTTAAAGGACTATGTAGCATTTTCTAATCAAGCAGAATGGATTAATTATTATATCAACCGTCTAGCTCCGATCTATCAAAAGCAAAGCCACCAAGATTCACTGATGAGTCAGAGCTTTGATTTCTTTTTTCAAGCGAAGAATGAATATATTATTGGCCATGTACCCAATACTCAAAATTCAGCCACAAAATTTAAAGAAATTTCTTCTAATTTTTAGTTTATTTAACATAAAATCTCTTATACGAAACTCTCTTCATCACACTTCTTACATTCCAACATTACCCCTAACTTTTCTTTCCGTCCTTGCTCAGTGATAACCCAAGGACGGTTTTGCCATGGAGGATCATGTCGGACATGTTGTGTATGGCCACAAGCTAAAATGGCATACCAATGATTTTCATCATCCAAGGCAAAATCAACAATGGCTTGCTGCATATCGGACACCTATCTAAACTGAACTTATGCTGAAAAGGGAATAGAGTTCATCTTGAACAATTACAACGGTTTGAATATCAAATTGCTAAATAAACTGTGAAATTTGGTTTATTTCTGCCGCACGCTTAGGCCGCGACAATTCTATTTTT
Source organism: Acinetobacter sp. YH16042 (assembly GCF_013417245.1). NCBI lineage: Bacteria > Pseudomonadati > Pseudomonadota > Gammaproteobacteria > Moraxellales > Moraxellaceae > Acinetobacter > Acinetobacter sp. YH16042. Next base: position 132,774 of record NZ_VPEJ01000003.1, on the reverse strand, counting down.
CCCGCCATGTTTGGCTTTATACAGCGCTAGATCAGCACGCTTAATTGTATCTTCGTAGGTACAATCTTCAGGCATGATGGTTGTCACTCCTATGCTCATGGTGACATGCGCGTTATCTATTGAAAACCGACTTAATTCTTTTCTGGAATGTTCATGAATCCGTTTTGCAAACTGAATGGCCTGATCGCAGCCCGTGTTGGGCAAGGCGACCACAAACTCATTTCCACCTAAGCGGCAGGCGCAATCGGTCTTGCGCAGCGTTAAACGAAGAATATCTGCGACTGCTCGGATTGCCTCATCACCGACATGATGGCCTTTGCTGTCGTTGATCTTTTTGAGGTTATCAAGATCGAACATCAAGATCGAGGTCTGTATAGAATGTCGTAGGTATGACTCATAATGTAATGCTAAGTCATGCTCTAATTTTCTTCGGTTGAAAAGACCGGTTAACTGCTCTGTATGGCTGAGTTCTTTCAGCTTGATTTCCAGGTTGTGACGCGCTGAAATATTACTTGCGACCCAAAGTACAACGTCTTCTTCATCTACCGAAAAACTGAGGGATTGGATGCGCACCTCAAACCAAATGGGCTCTTCAGGACCATAATCGGGCAGACCTTTTATATCCCTATTGCTCAGTTCATACTCTTCGATGAGTAGATTTCCTGACGCTAGAGCTTGGTCGATCAATTGCATAAAAAAGTTGGCTTTATCTGGCTTGATCACATCTGAAATATAGGTACCAACAAGACCGGAACCATCGTGGTAATAACGATTATCGCGCCCGCCAAAAACTGCAACGTATTTTCCACTACGTGATATGACAAATGCAGGGTCTGGTAAAGCATCAAGAATGATAGCCATCTGCTCAATGTTGATCATCAATGAATTCTATTTTTTATTTACAATAATTAACAAAATAGCTAAAAAAATAAAAAATCACGTATTTTTTAACCAAAAATAGGGCTAAGTTTATTTGGAAGTAATTAGACAGGTAGCAATGCTTTGGTATTTATTTACGCAGACCTATCACGTAATGTTATTAAAGCTTATTTCCATTATTGAGATAAGGTGGATGATAGAAATGTTTTGAAATATTGCATGCATCACACGAATCCATACATACACATGCAAAATCAGAATAAACAAAAGAAAAATCTCGGCTATACTCGTTCATAAATTGATAATGAACAGAGCACTGAATAATGCGTGTACTTGTTGTGATGGATCCCATCGAAAATGTAAACCTAAAAAAAGATACCTCAATGGCGATGCTATGGGCAGCAGCACGTCGTGGACATGAGCTAGGCTATGCATTACAGCAAGATTTATATATCGATCAAGGCAAAGCCTTTGGTTTGATTTCACCGCTAAAAGTTTTTGAAGACTACAATCACTATTTTGAACTCGGCGAAAAACAAAAAGAATCAATTGCTGCTTATGACGTGGTTTTGATGCGTAAAGATCCGCCGTTTGACATGAACTTTGTCTACACCACCTATATTTTGGAACAGGCTGAACGCGAAGGTGCATGGATTATTAACAAGCCACAAAGCCTACGTGACTGCAATGAAAAATTGTTTGCGACACAATTCCCTGAACTTCAAGTACCAACCTTGGTGACTTCGCAGCAAAGTCTGATTCGTGAATTTTTACAAGAACATGGTGATGTGATTGTGAAGCCATTAGACGGCATGGGCGGCATGGGCATTTTCCGTTTATACCAAGATGGCGTTAATATTGGTTCAACCATTGAAATCCTGACCAATAACGGCACACAGCCGATTATGGCGCAGCGATACATCCCTGAAATTGTGGATGGTGACAAACGTATTTTGATGATCAATGGCGAACCCGTACCGTATTGTTTGGCGCGTATTCCGCAAAATGGTGAAGTGCGTGGCAACTTGGCGGCAGGTGGTTTGGGCGAGGCGCGTCCATTGACCGAAAATGATAAAGCCATTGCAGCCAAAGTCGGACCATTCCTTCGTGAAAAAGGTTTGGTCTTTGTTGGTTTGGATGTGATTGGTAATTACGTGACTGAAATCAATGTCACCAGTCCGACCTGCGTACGTGAAATTGATGCGCAATTTGGCACCTCGATTGCCGATGATTTATTTGATGTCCTTGAGACAGGTTTAAAAGCTTAATTTTGCACTAGATTTAAAAGAGTCCTTCACGGGCTCTTTTTTGTCCTGCGCTAAGGGGAGGGGAGCTAAAAAAGCAAAAAAACTGTAAGTGAATGCAATTAAAGTGAAAAATTGTCTGATTTTTTTTCAATTCTCATAGATTAATAATAAAACTAGTTTAAACTTTTAAAATAGTAGAAAAAAACAATCATACGCCTGTTGAAAAAAAGTAAATTACCTTTCACGGTCATGCGTTTGTGATTACAATTGTTTGCTTAAAATCGAATATCATTAGCCTCTTTTTAGAATTGAAGAATTAGACAGTGACCGAAGTAACGCAAGTAAAGCCGAAACATGTCATGATGATGGCTGCCGGAACCGGTGGTCACGTCTTTCCAGCGCTCGCTGTTGCCAAAGAGTTGCAACAACAAGGCTGTGAAGTTTCTTGGCTCGCAACGCCAACAGGCATGGAAAATCGCCTGCTTAAAAATCATAATATTCCAATTTATCAAATTGATATCCAAGGCGTACGCGGCAATGGAGTCGTGCGTAAGCTGATGGCACCGTTTAAAATTCTCAAAGCTACTTTGAGTGCCATGCGTTATATGAAACAACTCAAAGTCGATGCAGTTGCAGGCTTTGGGGGGTATGTGGCTGGGCCTGGTGGTCTTGCTGCACGCGCACTCGGTATTCCTGTGATTATTCATGAACAAAATGCTGTGGCTGGTTTTACCAATACGCAATTATCGCGTGTGGCGAAAACGGTGTGTCAGGCATTTCCAAATACTTTTCCAGCTCAAGATAAAATCGTGACCACAGGCAATCCTGTACGGAAGGAAATTACAGAAATTTTAAATCCGTCATGGCGTTACCAAGAGCGTGAAAAAGCTGGGTTGCCATTACGTATTTTAATTGTGGGTGGTTCACTCGGTGCGCGTGCTTTAAATGAATGTGTGCCAGCTGCCTTACAGCAATTAGAACAGCCCCTGAGTGTATATCACCAGTGTGGTCAAAATAATGCTGAAAGCACATTGGCTCGTTATGCAAATGCACCTGAACATATGCAAGTTGAAGTTCAGCCGTTTATTGAAGATATGGCAGCAGCCTATTCTGCAGCGGATTTGATTATCTGCCGTGCTGGTGCGCTAACCGTCACTGAAATTGCGACAGCGGGTGTAGCAGCCGTGTTTGTTCCTCTGCCAAGTGCAGTGGATGACCATCAAACTGCAAATGCCGGATTCTTGGCCAATATCAATGCTGCAAAAATTTGCCCACAAGCGGACATGACCGCAGAAAGTTTAACAGCGTTGTTGAAGCCGCTGATGAATCGCCAACGACTTATGGAAATGGCGGTTAAGGCTCGACAACAGGCACAACCCGATGCGACACAGCACGTGGTTGGTTTAATTCAAGATTTGTAAAATTCGAGTAATCTATGTCTCCATCAACGCCTGCCGATCAAGCGAAAAAGCTCATTAAAGTGCCAGAAATGCGCCGTATTAAACACATCCATTTTATTGGGATTGGTGGTGCGGGCATGTGCGGTATTGCCGAAGTATTGAAAAACCAAGGCTATAAAGTTTCAGGTTCAGATATTAAAGCGTCGAAAACCACGGCTCAGCTTGAAGAAAACGGCATTCAAGTTTTCATCGGTCATGCTGCTGAAAATATTCAAGGTGCCAATGTAATCGTGGTATCAACAGCCATTGATTCTGAAAACCCGGAAGTGAAAGCGGCGATTGAAACCCGTACACCTGTCGTGCGTCGTGCAGAAATGTTGGGTGAATTAATGCGTTACCGTCATGGTATTGCCGTTGCGGGGACGCATGGTAAAACCACGACAACCAGTCTTGTGACCTGCATGTTGGCAGAAGAAAATCTGGACCCAACTTATGTCATTGGTGGTTTGTTAAATCGTACTGGTGTGAATGCTGCATTGGGTGCAAGTCGTTATATCGTGGCCGAAGCGGATGAATCAGATGCGTCATTCCTGCATTTACAGCCGATGGCAACGATTGTCACCAATATCGATGCTGACCATATGGATACCTATGGCGGTAGCTTTGATGTATTGAAAGATACCTTCGTACAATTCTTACAGCGCCTTCCATTTTACGGTTTAGCTGTGATGTGTGGTGATGATGCCAACATCCGTGAAATTATGCCGCGTATTGGTCGTCCTGTCGTGACTTATGGTTTCAATGAAGACAATGACATTCGTGCCGTTGATGTGGCTCAAGAAGGCATGCAATCACACTTTACCGTTTTGCGTAAAGACCGTGAGCCGTTACGTTTAACCATTAACTTGCCGGGTCTTCATAATATCTTAAATGCCTTGGCAGCGATTGGTATTGCAACGGATGAAGGCGTTTCTGATGCTGCGATTGCGCGTGCCTTAGAAAGCTTCAGTGGTGTAGGTCGTCGTTTCCAAGTCCAAGGCGAATTTGAAGTTGAAGATGGCTTGGTGAAATTGGTCGATGACTATGGTCACCATCCAAAAGAAGTGGAAGCGACCATTAAAGCGGCACGTGCAAGTCATCCAGATCGTCGTTTGGTGATGATGTTCCAACCGCACCGTTTTAGCCGTACGCGTGACTGTTTTGATGACTTCGTCGATGTCTTGTCACAAGTCGATCAACTGTTGTTATTAGAAGTTTATCCTGCAGGTGAAAAACCAATTGTGGGTGCGGATAGTCGTGCGTTGGCTCGAAGCATTCGTCTCCGTGGTGAGGTTGAGCCGATTCTCATCGATCCAGTAGAAGGCAACTTACAAGCAGTAATGAAAAAAGTGTTACAAGCAAATGACTTGTTATTAACACAGGGCGCAGGTAATGTTGGAGCAATCTCAATCGAACTTGCTCAAAACAATCTCTATGTAAAATGATCACCGCTTGGTGATCCAAAGTTTGTTTAGACCGTAGATAAAAGTTTAAGGATATAAACGTGTCAAATGCTTCAAAATTCGGCAAAGTTGCCGTGTTATTAGGTGGGAAATCTGCCGAACGTGAGGTTTCTCTCGATAGTGGTAAAGCTGTACTTGAAGCATTGGTGCGTTCGGGTGTAAATGCCGAAGCATTCGATCCGCAGCAACGCAGTGTGACTGAGTTGGTGGCTTATGACCGTGCATTTATCGTACTTCATGGCCGTGGTGGTGAAGATGGTCAAATTCAGGGTACTTTGGAATGGTTAAACATTCCGTACACTGGAACGGGCGTTCAAGGCTCGGCGATTGGTATGGATAAAGTCAAAACTAAACAAGTTTGGCAAGGTTCAGAACTACCGACAGCACCTTATCGTATTGTCAGTAAAGATTCAGATTTACAAGAAATTGTAGATTCAATTGGTTTGCCATTTATCATCAAGCCCGTGCATGAAGGCTCAAGCATTGGTATGAGCAAAGTTGAAAAAATTGAAGACTTTGCAACCGCAATTGCCAAAGCGACCCAGCATGATGCAGTCGTGATGGCTGAAAAATGGATTACAGGACGTGAATTTACTATTGTGATTTTAAATGGTCAGGCTTTACCGGTGATTCGTTTAGAACCGCCTGCAGATGTGGCTTTTTACGATTACGAAGCGAAATATAACCGTAACGATGTGCAATATGGTATTCCATGTGGCTTGACTGAAGATGAAGAAAAGCGTTTACAAGCTTTATCTTTACGCGCTTTCCAAGCGGTGGGTGCGAGTGGTTGGGGTCGTATTGACGCGATGCAGGATGCAGAAGGAAACTTCTGGTTACTTGAGGTAAATACTGTTCCGGGTATGACCAGTCATTCTCTAGTGCCAAAAGCGGCCAATGCCGTAGGTTATAGTTTTGATGATCTTTGTGTCGCGATTTTGGAACAAACCCTAACAGGTGCGGCACACTAAATTATGGCTCAACTTCCTGCGTCTATGCGCCGTAAACGTGCAGCAACGACATCGATACATGACAAACCACCGACACGTAAGGAAAAGCTTACCAATGTGGGTGGATGGCTGTTGTTGTTTATTGCATGTATGGTCTTGATTGCCGGAATTTGGGGGCTATATAAAGTCATGACGGATGCACGTGTGGCTGAACTTGATGTGGTGGGTGTGCGGAGCGTCCAAGAAAAACAACAAGTCATGTCATACGTTTCACCGATGATGACTCAAAATTATTTTACCTCTGATTTACGTGTCATTCGTGACCGTACTTTAGAAATCTCGTGGGTCGATCGCGTGGTGGTATCGCGTGCTTGGCCAAATGCAATTCGTGTACGGGTGATGCCGCGTCAAGCAATTGCACGTTGGGGAACTGGGCGACTGTTAAGCGACAGTGGTGATGTATTTGCCGAATTAACCCCGACCAATCATCAGAATTTGCCGTTATTGCATGGGCCGACGAGTCAGTCCAAAATGATGATGCGTCGCTATAATGAAATTAATCAATTATTTATACCTGTTGGCATTCGTTTAAAAGAATTATATTTAACCGAACGAATGACTTGGTTTATGCAGTTTGATTCAGGCTTACGCGTGATTGTCGATCAAGATCAGACCATGAGTAAGTTGCAGCGTTTAAGTTATCTCGCACACAGTGACTTAAAACCTGTATGGCCACGAATTTCTGCCATCGATTTGCGCTACCGAAATGGTTTAGCGATTCAATGGAAAAACTCTGTGCCAGCAAAGTCGGTAAATGGTCAGTTTGTTGTAACCAGTGATGACATAGGCATTGCGAATGCAGCGCCGGTAAAGCCATAATGATCGGCTTTATAAGTAGAGGCTTTAAGCCATAAATTAAACAAACATGTGAATGGTAGTAGTAAATAATGAATGAAGCTGTTCCCTCGGTTGTTGCGATTGACATTGGGACACACAAAGTTTCAGTTTTGATTGGTAAGGTACACGCGCCAGACAATATCCAAGTGGTAGGGATGGCGACCGCTCGTAACCGCGGCATGAATAAAGGGAAAATTGTCAGTCTCGATAAAGTTGTTACCGCAATTAAAAATGCAGTGCAGGAAGCGGAAGATATGGCGGAATGTCGTGTACATTCTGCGTGGATTTCCATTCCAAGTGCTGAACTAAAAAGTTTTTATGCCTCTGGTCGCACTCCAATTGAAAATAATGACCATGCGATTACCACCAATGAAGTGGTGCGTGCATTAGAACTGGCTAAAGCCAGTCATTTAACGTCTGACCACTATTTGGTGAGTGCTGTACCTTTAGGTTTTGAACTAGATGATGAACCTGAGTGGGTATTAAACCCGATTCGCATGTCAGCACGGAGTATGACAGGGCATTATCATTTGATGATGTTGCCCATCAGCACCATGCAGAATTTGGATCGTGCATTAAAAGGCGCCAATATTGGTGTTGAACGCATGGTCATTTCATCATTAGCAACAGCTGAAGCCAGCTTGCTTAAAGATGAAAAAGAATATGGTGTGTGCTTGGTCGATATTGGTGCTGGTACGACCAATATCGCGGTGTATTTAGATGGTCGCTTGGCGATGACACACACCTTGCAACGTGGCGGTGAGCATGTAACACGTGATATTGCTGCTGTATTGCAAACCACAACAGAAGAAGCTGAACGCATTAAGCTGTTGTATGGTTGTGTTGACCTGAAAGTGGTTAAACCTGAAAGTATGATTCAGTTCCAAGGGATTGATGGTCCACAAACCATTAGCCGTATTGAACTGACCGAAATCATTATTGCGCGCTATGAAGAAATCTTTAATCAAGTACGTAATGAATTGGTCGATCATGGTGCGATTCATGGTTTATATCATGGTGTTGTACTCACAGGTGATGCCTGCCAAATTGAAGGGATGGTGACATTTGCACGTCGGATTTTAGGTGTCTCTGCACATTTAGGTAATCCACCTATGCAAGTGTATGCCGATGATCAACAGCAAGCTGCTTTACGTCGTTCACAATACGCGACTGCCGCAGGTCTGTTAATTTTCAGTCAAAGCGAAACACAAGATACGATCGTTGAGCCAGAAGATACGGAAAAACTTTCAGTATTGAATCGGGTAAAACGGGCATGGTCGGGCTTCAATGACACCTTGAAGTCGATCTTTTAAGTTGAAATATTTGGGAATATTGTTGGGAAGTTGTACGGATTATTGCTTGTACTTGACAAGCTGGAACTTGGACAGCATTCTAAAAAACAATTTTTATTAAGATCAAGGCAGTATACGGGCTGAAGTGTCTGCCAATTATGGATTAGGAATTTTTTAGGCATGGCCTCATTTGAATTTTTAGAAGATGATCAAAGCGACAGCAACGGTCAAGCCCGTTTCACAGTATTCGGTGTGGGTGGAGCTGGCGGTAACGCTGTGCAACACATGTTGGAATCAGATATCGAGGGTGTAAAATTTGTTTGTGCCAATACAGACAAACAAGCACTCGACCGCATGAATGCACAATTTAAAATCCAACTCGGCGAGCAAAGCACGCGTGGTTTGGGTGCAGGTGCAAATCCACAAGTGGGTCAAACTGCTGCTGAAGAAAGCCGTGAGTTGATTCGCCAACACCTTGAAGGTACGGACATGGTGTTCGTGACTGCAGGTATGGGCGGTGGTACTGGTACAGGTGCTGCGCCGGTTGTTGCTGAAATTGCCAAAGAAATGGGTATCTTAACTGTAGGTGTGGTGACGACTCCGTTTAACTTTGAAGGTAAACGTCGTCAGCAATCTGCTGAGAAAGGTATCGAAGCCCTTGAGCAACATGTTGATTCTCTAATTATTATTCCGAACCAACGCCTGCTAAAAGTGTTCCGTGATATCTCGATGAAAGATGCTTACAAAAAAGCAGACGACGTACTGTTAAATGCTGTACGTAGTATCTTTGATCTTGTGGTGCGTCCTGGTCATATCAACCTTGACTTTGCCGATTTGAAAACTGCGATGAGTACCCGTGGTTATGCCATGATGGGTGCAGGTTCAGGCCGTGGTGAAAACCGTGCACGTCAAGCAGCTGAACAAGCGATCCGTAGTCCATTGTTAGATAACGTGACCATCATGAATGCAAAAGGCATTTTGATTAACGTTACAGGTGGCGATGACGTAACCTTCGGTGAAATTGAAGAAATCACAGATGTAGTGAACCAAATTGTGGATCTTGATGAAGGTCAAGTGTTCTACGGTACGGTATTTGATCCAGATGCACGTGATGAAATTAGTGTAACTGTGATCGCAACGGGTTTAACGCGTAATTCTGCCGATTCTGCTGAGCCAGTGAAACGCCCTGTCGCACAAGCAACGCGTACAGTCGCTTCTGCACAAGCACCTGTAGATGAAGATGATGTACCAGCGATTCAACGTCAGCACAATGAAGCAGCTGCTCCGGCGGCTGCGGCGGCGTCAGCATCGAATTCACGCCCTACGCCAATGAGTATTCAAGACTACTTGAAAAATCAGCAACGTAAATAAAACAAATTCAATGACTTAAGTGTCTATTGATTACAAAAGGTAGCTGATCAGCTACCTTTTTGTTTTTTATCAATGGCTAAATATGCTAACGTATAGCGGTTTTGTGAACTGATGATAGAAGACACATGTTGAAACAACGTACCCTGAAACGCATCGTGAAAGCGAGTGGCATCGGACTGCATAGTGGGCAAAAAGTGATGATTAACTTTGTGCCACATCATGCCGATGGGGGCATTGTGTTTCGTCGTATCGACTTAAATCCACCGATTGATATTCCAGCTGATGCTATGCTGATTCAAGAAGCATTCATGTGTTCTAACTTGGTGCAAGAAAACGCCAAGGTGGGCACAATTGAGCACATTATGAGTGCGATTGCTGGTTTAGGGATTGATAACCTGATTGTGGAAGTGTCGGCATCTGAAGTGCCAATTATGGATGGGAGTGCCGGCCCGTTCATTTATTTGCTTATGCAAGGTGAACTACAAGAACAAAATGCACCTAAAAAATTCATAAAAATACGCAAACCTGTCGAAGCACTGATCGATGATAAACGTGCTGCCTTCCAACCCCATGACGGTTTCCAATTAAATTTTACGATTGATTTTGACCATCCTGCATTTAAGAAAGAATTTCAGTCGGCAACAATCGACTTTTCAACCGAAACATTTGTCTATGAAGTTAGTGAAGCGCGGACTTTTGGCTTTATGAAAGATTTGGACTACCTAAAAGCTAATAATTTGGCTTTAGGGGCGAGTCTCGAAAATGCCATTGGTGTAGATGACAATGGTGTGGTCAATGAAGAGGGCTTACGCTTCTCGGATGAGTTTGTTCGTCACAAAATATTAGATGCTGTGGGTGATTTATACTTGCTCGGTCATCAAATTATTGCGAAATATGATGCCTATAAGTCAGGTCATGCATTAAATAATCAGTTATTACGCAATGTCAAAAGTGATCCAGATAGCTATGAAATTGTAACATTTGATGACATTAATGATTGCCCAATTAGTTATGTGAATGTGACATAAGTCATTGTCTTATAATGGTGATGTTATATTGTATCATTTGTAAGTGTTAAGTCTGTCACATTCTGAGCATTCAAATTTGTCTGTTACAACTGGGTGGTTACTTTTTATTGCTTGCCAAACGCAGCATTGCTTGGCTAAGCTTAGGGTCGCTCACAAAGTCAGCAGCATTACGGAGTAAATCCTGAGTTTCTGTACTGAGGGTTCTTGAAATTTTTTCAGGGGAATGGGGCGTTGAAGACGGAGTTCTCAGACGGACTTGAATCTTGTGCAAATCCTTGAATTCGTATATTTGTGATAATTGTGCAATATATTGCTTTTGCAAATAGGCCAACTGACTAATCAGTGCCTGATTTTCTCCAGTTAATATAAGTACACCATTTATATAACAAACAACTTGCCATTGATCCGGTTGGGGCAATAGCGGTTGAACAATTTTCGTAAGTTTCTGCCATACAGCAACTTGCGTTGAGAGAAACGACAAGTTTCCTGTTTTTATGTGTTTTCTTGTTGGTTGAAAGACGTTGACAGGTTCTGACATACATATTTCCTACATGTTTATGTCTTAATCTTATGCGCTCCTTTTGGCTGATATCAAGGACGAAATCACACAAGGAACAAAAGAGAACAGTTTATAGAGGTTTTTTATGCATTTACGACGTATTTTATTGGCGTTTTCATTGGCAGCTTCGGCCGCTTCAGTCGCTTTTGCAGATTTAGTTGAATTAAATCAAGCAGACTCATCATCAGATCGTATTGAACAGTTAACTCGCACCTTGTCTCAAGGTGCTTACTCTGAAAGCAATGATATTGATGTTCCAGCTGAAACGAAGTTGAATGTTCAAATTCGTGAAAAATCAATTGAACTCAACAATGCGACAATCGCAAAAAAATACGGTTCAAGCACTTCCTCTAAAAACTATTCAGCAAGTTCAAATAATCCATATTCATGGTTAATTGCCCACCCACTTCCAGACATGAAGCGCGTGAGCTCAAACTATGGTGGCCGTACCATGGGTGGCCGTGCAGAAAATCATTCAGGTTTAGATCTTTCTGCGGCAAGCGGTACGCCTATTTATGCAACAGGTCCAGGCATTGTAACCAAATCTGGCTGGGGCACAGGTTATGGCCAATATGTTGAAATCAACCATGGTAACGGTTACCTGACACGTTATGCACATGCATCACGCTTAATTGCACGTGTAGGCGACCGTGTTGCTGCGGGTGAACATATTGCTAACGTTGGTTGTACTGGTCGTTGTACTGGCCCACATTTGCATTACGAAGTAGTGAAAGATGGTCAACGTAAAAACCCATCGACGTATTTAGCGATGTTGCCATAAGCGCATACAACATCTGTATACGAAGCCATTGTCTGAACCTCTACAGACAATGGCTTTTTTATTTATCGCTAATAACTATAAAATTATCACTCAAAAAAATATTGTCTGTATGAAATATGGCGAAAATTGACCCAAAAATGTAAATTTGTGTAATTGTTAATCAATAAGTATTTAGTAAATAAATAATAGAGCTATTTCGTATTCATCTATGGCGATAACTGAGCCTAGCCAAAATATGGTACTAATAGAGCCATATATTTAGCACATAGGATAGGTGAAGTATGGCGTTTTATGGCGATACAGATGCGCAAGAAACCCAAGAATGGCAGGACGCATTTGATTCAGTTTTACAGCACATGGGAACTGACCGCGCTGCATTTTTGCTTGAAAAACTCTATCAACAAGCGATTGCTAAGCACGTTCCCATTCAGCGACTAAATACTCCTTACTTAAATACCATTTCAGTTGAAGAACAACCGCCTATGCCGGGTGATTCGGATATGGAGCGCCGTATTCGTGCGCTGATCCGCTGGAATGCCTTAGCGATGGTACTGCGTGCCAATAAAACTGGTGATGACTTAGGTGGTCACTTGGCAAGTTTTGCATCATCTGCAACTTTATATGACGTGGGATTTAACCACTTCTTCCGTGCCAATAGCGATAGCTTTGGCGGTGACATGATCTATTATCAAGGTCACTGTGCACCGGGTATCTATGCACGTTCGTTCTTAGAAGGTCGTTTGACTGAAGAACACTTAAATAATTTCCGTCGTGAAGTTGGCGGTAAAGGTTTGCCTTCATACCCACATCCATATTTGATGCCAGATTATTGGCAGTTCCCAACCGTATCGATGGGTCTAGGCCCAATCATGTCGATCTATCAAGCACACATTCAAAAGTACTTGATGAACCGTGGCCTGATCAAAGAAGAAAACCGTAAAGTTTGGGCTTACCTCGGTGATGGTGAAATGGATGAACCTGAAAGTACAGGTGCCATTTCACTTGCAGGTCGTGAAAAGCTCGACAATCTGATTTGGGTCGTGAACTGTAACTTACAGCGTCTAGATGGCCCAGTTCGTGGTAATGGTAAAATTATTCAAGAACTTGAATCATTGTTCCGTGGTGCAGGCTGGCGGGTAATTAAAGTGGTATGGGGTCGTCATTGGGATCCGCTACTGGCAAAAGATGATTCAGGTGCCTTAAAAGCGGTGATGGAAGAAGCGGTTGATGGTGACTTCCAACGCTATCAAGTGAAAGGCGGTGCGTATACGCGTGCACATTTCTTTGGTAAGTATCCTGAGGCTGAAGAGTTGGTGCGCAACTTAAGCGATGAAGATATTGATAACCTGAACCGTGGTGGTCATGACCCATTCAAAGTGTATGCGGCTTATGCCGAAGCGATGAAGGAAACGGGTCAGCCAACCGTAATCCTTGCGAAAACAGTCAAAGGCTATGGTTTGTCGGAAGAGATTGAAGCTGTCAACAAGACGCATCAAATCAAGAAAATGCAGCTTGAATCGTTGAAATACGTACGTAATCGTTTCAACTTGCCATTTACCGATGAACAGCTTGAAGAAGTGCCATTCTATCGTCCGAGCGAAAACTCGCCTGAATTGAAATACATGAAGGCACGTCGTGAGGCATTGGGGGGTTATTTACCTGCACGTCGTAAAGAAAGTGAACAGCTGGCGATTCCTGAATTGTCTGTGTTTGATGCGGTATTGAAAGGCAGTGGCGGTAAAGAGCAATCGACGACTATGTTGATGGTGCGTTTGATTTCTTCGTTATTGAAAGAAAAAGCCATTAAAGATCGTGTCGTACCAATTGTGCCAGATGAAGCGCGTACTTTCGGTTTGGAAGGTATGTTCCGTCAGTTGGGGATCTATGCTGCGCATGGTCAAAAATATACCCCTGAAGACCAAGAACAGTTGATGCATTACCGTGAAGCTAAAGATGGTCACATGTTACAAGAAGGGATTAACGAAGCGGGTGCGATGAGTGCTTGGGCTGCGTTAGGAACCAGTTATTCAACCAATAACTTGCCAATGATTCCGATGTATATGTACTACTCGATGTTTGGTTTCCAACGTATTGGAGATATTGCATGGGCGGCAGGTGATGCGCAGGCGCAAGGTTTCTTGCTCGGTGCAACTGCGGGTCGTACAACACTGAACGGCGAAGGTTTACAGCACCAAGATGGTCATTCACATATCTTGGCAAATACGATTCCAAACTGTATTTCTTATGACCCATGTTTTGGTTATGAGTTGGCAGTAATCGTACATGATGGTTTAAAACGCATGTACGTGAACCAAGAGCGCGTGTTCTATTACTTAACAGTAATGAATGAAAACTACGAACACCCTGCTATTCCTGAAGGTGCTGAAGAAGGCATTAAACGTGGTATGTATCTCTTCGAAGAAGATGAGAAGGCAACGGTTCAGTTGATGGGTTCAGGTGTGATTCTGCGCGAAGTGATTAAAGCGGCGAAAATCCTTCGTGATGAATATCAAATTCATTCAAACGTATGGAGCGTCACTAGCTTTAACGAATTAGCTCGTGATGGTATGGCGTGTGAAGAATACAACCGCTTACATCCGTTGGCTGAAGATACGAAAGAAGCTTGGGTCTCTCAATTACTTCGTGAAAAAGACGGTATTGTGGTATCGGCAACTGATCACATGCGTGCTTATAGCGAACAAATCCGTGCCTATCTTCCAGACAATCGTCCGTTCGTTGCATTAGGTACAGATGGTTATGGTCGTTCAGATACACGTGGCAACTTACGTAGCTACTTTGGTGTCGATGCCGCACATATTGTGGTAGCAACATTGAAAAAACTCGCGGATGAAGGCGAAGTTGATGCACGTTTAGTTAAAGATGCCATCTCAAGCTTTGAACTAGATACTGACCGTCCAGTGGCATGGGCTCCGCAGGAAACGCCGGAACTGCATGCTGTGGCTGACTACAAAGAGGAGAACTAATCATGCAAATTACGACTCCTGATATTGGTGTAGATAAAGCAACGGTCGCTGAGATTTTAGTGAAAGTCGGCGACACCATTAGCGTCGATGACAGCATTGTGTTGTTAGAGTCTGATAAAGCCTCTGTTGAAGTGCCCAGCACTTCGGCAGGCGTGGTGAAAAGCATTGCAGTTAATCTGGGTGACAGTGTTGCTGAAGGTGCTGTGCTGATCGAGTTAGAAGAAGAAGGTCAAAGTACTGCTACAGCTGAGCCAGTACAAAATGCAACGGAAGACCAAGCAGAAGAACCCACACCGGTTGTGGAAGCAGAACAAGCTGCAGCACCTGTTGCAGCCAATGCTACTCAGTCGCAAAGCATCGATGTGCAAGTTCCTGATATTGGCGTAGAGAAAGCTACGGTAAGTGAGATTTTGGTCTCTGTTGGTGATGAGATTGATGTTGATCAAAGCATTATCGTGGTGGAATCAGATAAAGCGACAGTCGAAGTCCCAAGTACTGTATCAGGCCGTGTTGAATCGATCACGATCAGTGCTGGCGATGTGGTGAAAGAAGGTGTAGTGATTTTAACGGTGAAAACGGCGGCTTCATCTGCTGCGGTTGAATCGGCTGCTGTGCAAGAAACTGCACAGCCTGTTGCTGCACCTGTTGTTGCAGAAGCAACACCAGCGCCGTCTACGGCTGCGGCGTCTGGACCTGTTGAAATTGCAGTGCCTGACTTAGGTGTTGATAAAGCAGCAGTGGCTGAAATTTTAGTCGCTGTGGGTGATGTGGTTGAAAAAGACCAAAGCATCATCGTGGTGGAATCAGACAAAGCAACGGTAGAAGTGCCAAGCTCTACAGCTGGTAAAATCACCGCGATTCATGTTCAGTTAGGGCAAAGTGTCTCTGAAGGCGTCGCTTTGGTGACGATAGAAGCCGAAGGTCAAGCTGTTGCAGCACCCGCGCCAGCAGCGAAACCTGCACCAGCTGTAGCACAGCCTGCGACAGTTGCACCTAAAGCTGAAAGCAAAGTTGAAGCAGCAGCACCGCAACCACAAGGCGCAGATAAGCTCACCAAAGAGCAAAATGCTGCCAATGCCAAAGTGTATGCAGGACCTGCCGTTCGTAAGCTTGCACGTGAATTAGGTGTGGTTTTGGCAGAAGTCAAAGCATCGGGCCCGCATGAGCGTTTAATGAAAGAAGATTTATTCGCTTATGTAAAAACCCGTTTGACCACTCCGCAAGTTGCACCTGCAGCTCAAGCTGTGGCACAGGTTTCAGGCTTGCCGAAATTACCAAGCTTTGATGCTTTTGGTGGTGTGGAAGAGAAAGTTTTGACACGTTTACAACAAGTGTCGATTCCGCAATTGTCTTTAAACAATTTTATCCCGCAAGTGACGCAGTTCGATGCTGCGGATATTACCGATCTTGAAGCTTGGCGTAATGATTTAAAAGCCAACTTTAAGAAAGAAGGTATTGGCTTAACCATTATGGCCTTCATCATCAAAGCAGTGGCTTACTTGTTGAAAGAAGAGCGTGAATTTGCAGGTCATTTGTCTGATGATGGCAAGTCAGTATTGTTACGCAATGAAATCCACATGGGGATTGCCGTGGCAACGCCTGATGGTTTGACCGTGCCTGTACTGCGTAATCCAGATCAAAAATCGATTAAGCAGATTGCAATTGAGCTGGGTGAACTGAGTCAAAAAGCACGTGACAAAAAACTGTCGCCGAAAGATCTACAAGGTGCGAACTTTACCATTACCAGTCTGGGTTCAATTGGTGGTACGGCATTTACACCGCTGGTTAATTGGCCACAGGTGGCGATTTTAGGTATTTCACCTGCAACTATGCAGCCGGTGTGGAATGGTGAAGGCTTTGATCCACGTTTGATGCTGCCGCTGTCATTGTCATACGATCACCGTGTAATTAATGGTGCGGATGCTGCACGTTTTGCCAATAAGCTGACGAAGCTGCTCAAAGATATCCGAACTTTATTGATCTAATCTGACCTGTTTAAGTTTCAAAATGAACCCTGCTTTGGCAGGGTTTTTTTATGGCGTCGTGGTGGTGGACTGACAAAGCCAATCAGGAAGTTCAATGGGTGAAGGGTAGAGCTTTAATGCTGAGTTTGCATTGAGGTTATAAGTGAGTGGAAGTGTACGATGTGGGTGCGCCGTCGACCAAAGCTTTTGTCGTAAATGTTCAAAGCGTTGGAAGTCTTTTAAAAATAAGCCCCAAAACTTTTCATAATGCTCCAGTTCTTGCACATGTTGATGCTGATACGCATGTGTTTGGCCCTGTTGGTGCTGGAAGTCATAGCCCATCAGCCAAATACGCTGCGGTTGAAAGAGATGTGCGAGTGAATAGGCTTGAAGGCCGCAATTATTACCATACACAAAGTACGGTGAATGAAATAACTCCGCTTGCGTATCGATGCGCACGGTTTTGAAGTTAATCACTTCATGTTCAGGATATGGACGGTTGTGACCTAAACCACATCCGCTAATGATGTCACCTTGAAAGCAGGCTTTGAGCATGGGTTGATAGTGTAACCACCATGCATAGTCTGAATGATGGGCAATTTGAGCCTGAGGAAGTTGAAGAAAACTTTGATTACAGCAAATGATTAGCAGCTTTTTTGAGGGCTGAATGGTGGTTAAGTCAAAACTGAGCTGAGACGGGCCGCCTGCAATGATTAATACATCCTGCACATGCATATAGTGTTGAATAAATTCTTGAAATTTTTGATTATTGTTTTGCATATCAAATTGAGTCATCGAAAATTAAAATTGCGAAAACATGCATTCCTCGCTAGAATAGCATTACTTCATTGGGGAGTAGCCGCTTTTTACGCAAAGTAAAAAGGTGATGGTCAACATATTTGCTCTAAAACGAGCATGGTCATCATAGTAAAGAACCAAATGAGCTCTTCGTAGCTTTCTTTTGTTGGCAAGACCTTTGATTTATCACTCTGCACATTGGCTAGCAGGAGGGATAAGTCATCGGTATATGTTATTGCTAGCCAGAGAAATGCACCATGTTAACCGCTTTCTTCATTTCCCTTGCTGTTGTTGCCCTGTCAGAAATGGGCGATAAAACACAATTACTTGCCTTACTGCTTGCTGCACGTTTTCGTAAACCCGTTCCGATCTTAATTGCAATTTTCCTCGCGACTGTGGTGAACCACGGGGTTTCTGCTGTGCTGGGTCAATGGATTACCACTGTTTTAAGTCCAACCGTTTTATTGTGGATCGTTTCTCTGGGCTTTATTGCTATGGCGGTGTGGATGTTGATCCCCGATCAATTGGATGATGAATCTGAAAGTATCAATAAGTGGCAAAAATATGGGGTTTTCGGCGCCACTTTCGTTTTGTTCTTCTTGGCTGAAATTGGAGATAAAACCCAAATTGCCACTGTTGCACTGGCTGCACGCTTTGACAGTATTGGCTGGGTGACTTTGGGGACGACATTAGGCATCATGTTGGTTAATGCGCCTGCGGTATTTATTGGGAACAAGCTAGCTGAAAAACTACCGATTTCACTGATTCATAAAATTGGCGCCTTGGTATTCTTGGTGATTGGTTTGGCTGCGTTGGCACAACACTATTTATTTTAAATAATGATCTCACCATATTAAAAATACATGAAATCCTGAGTTAAAAACTCAGGATTCTTTGCCAATAAATGAGACCCAATTCACTGATATTTCAGATAATATTGACTTAATATTTATTGTAAGTTTCCCTAAATAAATATATGTTATTCACCTATAGAATATATTTTTTTTGATAAAAAATTTGGGGAATGGGAATGGCTTTCGAACGCACAACATCACAGGTACTTTATGATGATGGAAAGCATAAATGTATTAGCTTTACCAGCTTGGTAAAAGGCGAGGGCGTACAGGCGAACCAGTTCCTGATTTTGGATAATGAGCGCGCAGCGGTGCTCGATCCGGGTGGTGACTTGACCTATGTCCCACTGACTATGGAACTGAATAAATATACCCGTTTGACCAATCTTGACTATGTGATGGCCTCGCATCAGGACCCAGACATTATTACCTCGATGCCGCGTTGGTTGGTTTATACCGACGCCAAAGTGGTGGCATCTAAGCTGTGGGCGCGTTTCTTACCGCATTTAAACTCTGCATTTATGAGTGACCGGATGAAAGGCAACTGGTTGGATCGTCTGATCGAACTGCCAGATCATGGTCAGGTGATTCCATTAGGCAACAGTCATTTGGTGGCTGTTCCTGCACATTTCCTACATTCGGTTGGTAACTTCCAATTTTATGACCCGATTGCCAAAATTTTATTCTCAGGGGATATGGGCGCATCTATGGTGGATGATGCCTCTAAACCTTTAGAAAATTTTGCCGCTCATATTCCTAAAATGAAAGGCTTCCATCAGCGCTACATGTGTTCGAACAAAGTGATCCGTCTGTGGGTCAACATGGTACGGACGATGGATGTGGAAATGATCGTACCGCAGCACGGCACGCCATTTATTGGTAAAGAACAGATCAACCAATTCTTAGATTGGATCGAAACCTTGCAGTGTGGTGTCGATTTAATGGATGAAACAGTCTTTACTTGCCCAGTATAATGACTTGAAAATTCAGAAAAAATAATTGAGTTTGCAGATAACATTTTTTAGTATTTTTCGTCCATAAAATAAGCTTTTAGATGACGAGAATAGATAAAAATGTTGTCTCAAATACCGACTCAGGATGCATGTTTAACCTGTGGAGCATGTTGTGCCCACTATCGCGTTTCTTTTTATTGGGCAGAAGGGCTGAATATGCCCGAACATTATACTGAGCCGGTTAATGCCGTGTATTCATGTATGGCGGGCACCAATCAAACACAGTCTCGTTGTATCGCTTTGGGTGGGAAAATTGGGCAAGCAGTGAGTTGTAGGGTGTACGAGGCTCGGAGTTCCACATGTAAAAGTGTGCAGATAGCTGATGAGCAATGTAATAAAGCACGCATCGCGCATCAAATGATTCCATTGATCAGTATTCCACTGCATGACGCTGAAAATGATGAAGATTTCGATCAAGTCAGTTAAGGCTTTAGTTCCAGAATAAATTTATTGAAATTAAGCGGTAGAGTCTTCGGATTCTGCCTGTATTGAACAAGTTGCTGACTAACCCTCAGTGTATTCTTGCTGAAAACAGCATATTCGATGGTTAATATTGAAAACTCTGTAAAGAATTGCCGCAATTAAAATGAAAATTGAACGGAAATTTGTATATAATGGCTCACGGAAATTACCAGCGAGACTGTTATGTTGACCATCGTTCAAGAAGCCCTAACCTTTGATGATGTCTTATTACTCCCTGCCTATTCTACTGTTCTCCCAAAAGATGTCTCTCTTAAGACACGTTTCACACGTGGCATCAATTTGAATATTCCACTTGTTTCTGCTGCGATGGATACTGTGACTGAATCACGTATGGCGATTGCAATGGCGCAAAACGGTGGTATCGGTATCCTGCATAAAAACATGGATATTGCTGCACAAGCTGCAGAAGTTCGCCGCGTGAAAAAATTTGAAGCAGGTATGGTGAAAGACCCAATTACCGTTACACCAGAAACGACTGTACGTGAGTTGATTGCTTTAACTCAAGCAAATAACATCAGCGGTGTACCAGTGGTGAAAGACGGTCAAGTGGTGGGTATTGTTACTGGTCGTGACACTCGTTTTGAAACCAATCTTGAGCAACCTGTTAGTAACATCATGACAGGTCATGATCGTTTGGTGACTGTTCGTGAAAACGAATCAAAAGAAAACATCCAAGCATTACTTCAAAAGCACCGTATTGAAAAAGTCCTTGTTGTAAATGACAACAACGAACTGAAAGGTTTAATCACGGTTACTGATTTCCGTAAAGCTGAAAACTATCCAAACAGCTGCAAAGATGACTTAGGTCGTTTACGCGTTGGTGCTGCAGTTGGTACAGGTGCAGAAACACCAAGCCGTGTAGAAGCATTGGTAGAAGCGGGTGTTGATGCGATTGTTGTTGATACTGCACATGGTCACTCTGCAGGTGTAATTGAACGTGTACGTTGGGTTAAAGCCAACTATCCACAAGTTCAAGTGATTGGCGGTAACATCGCGACTGGTGATGCAGCACTTGCATTATTAGATGCTGGCGCAGATGCAGTGAAAGTGGGTATTGGCCCAGGTTCAATCTGTACTACACGTATTGTGGCTGGTATTGGTATGCCGCAAATCTCTGCGATTGACAGCGTTGCCAATGCACTAAAAGATCAAATTCCATTGATTGCAGACGGTGGTATCCGTTTCTCTGGTGATATGGCAAAAGCGATTGGTGCCGGTGCGAGTACCATCATGGTAGGTTCATTGATGGCGGGTACTGAAGAAGCACCGGGCGAAGTTGAATTCTTCCAAGGTCGTTACTACAAAGCGTATCGTGGTATGGGTTCATTGGGTGCGATGGCAGGTGCAACAGGTTCTGCTGACCGTTATTTCCAAGACTCAAAAGCAGGCGCTGAAAAACTTGTACCAGAAGGTATTGAAGGTCGCGTACCGTACAAAGGCCCAATGGGTAACATCGTTCATCAAATGATGGGTGGTTTACGTTCATCTATGGGGTATACCGGTTCTGCGGTGATCGATGACTTACGTAAAAATGCACAGTTTGTCAAAATTACTGCGGCAGGTATGTCTGAATCTCACGTACATGACGTGACTATTACTAAAGAAGCACCAAACTACCGTGTTGGTTGATATTTAGTAGCTTTTAGCCGAAAAGGCCGTCATTAATATGACGGCCTTTTTGTTTTTGGTGTAAAGTATTTGCAGTAAAAAGTGATGATTAAGATCACCATTAAGAAGTGAGTACAACATGAGTTATTTTGGTACAGATGGCATTCGTGGCAAATTCGGTGAATTGCCTATTACCCCTGAATTTGCATTAAAACTAGGATTTGCCGCAGGTAAAGTATTAAAACAATACAGTAAAAAAGCAAAGCCCATCGTTGTACTAGGTAAAGATACCCGATTATCGGGCTATATTTTAGAGTCAGCGTTACAAGCTGGTTTAAACGCAGCAGGTGTTTATGTTCATTTGTTGGGTCCATTACCTACACCTGCAATTGCCCATTTAACTCGTGCATTACATGCCAGTTTAGGCATCGTGATCTCGGCGTCGCATAACCCTTATTTTGATAATGGCATTAAGTTCTTCTCGAGCGAAGGTAAAAAATTGCCGGATGAAATTCAAGAAGCCATAAACAAAGAACTTGAAAATGACTTGGTGATCGAAGACCCTGCAAACTTAGGTAAAAGTGTGCGTGTAAAAGATGCCAATGGTCGTTATATCGAATTTTGTAAATCAACCTTCCCGTACCATTTTGACCTGACAGGCTTAAAAATTGTGGTGGACTGTGCCAATGGTGCAGCCTATAGCGTCGGTCCTTCGGTATATCGTGAACTGGGTGCAAAAGTAATTGCGCTGTTTAACGAACCGGATGGTTTAAACATCAATAAAGACTGTGGTTCGACGCATCCTGAGTTTTTACAAAAAGCAGTTGTTGAACATCAGGCGGATTTAGGGATCGCTTTTGATGGTGATGCTGACCGCGTGATTATGGTCGATAAAAACGGTCAGCAAATTACTGGTGACCATATTCTTTATATTTTAGCCACTCAAGCGAGTCAAAAACCTGCGGGTATCGTGGGTACGGTTATGAGCAATATGGCGCTTGAAATTGCGCTAGATAAAGCCCAAGTGCCATTACTGCGTGCCAAAGTCGGTGATCGTTATGTATTGCAAGGTTTGGAAGAAAAAGGTTGGGTAACAGGTGGTGAGCCATCAGGTCATATTCTGACTTTGGACAAGAGCACCACAGGTGATGCGATCATTGCTTCACTTCAGGTGTTAACGGTGATGGTTGAGCAAGGTAAAGCTTTGCATGAATTGGTGGAAGGGTTTGAGTTATTACCAAATGTCTTGGTGAATGTTCGCTTGGCTGCGATGTTTGATCCCTACGCCGTACCTGCACTGGTGAGCGAGTTTGAAAAAGCTGAAGCTCAGCTTAAAGGGCGTGGTCGCATCTTGATTCGTAAATCAGGCACAGAGCCGGTCATTCGTGTCATGGTTGAAGGTAATGACCTTGAAGAAGTCACAGCGTTAGCAAATCATTTGGCCGATGCTGTTCGTGCCAATGCAGCTTAAATCAAGAGGGGAAATTGCATGAATGATGTGATTAAGGACTTAAGTGAACTGCGTTTAACTTATCAAAAAGGTGAGTTGCATGAAGATCAGGTGAACCGTGATCCACATGAGCAGTTTTTATTATGGTTTAACCATGCCTTAGAAGCACAATTGCATGAACCCTATGCTATGTCTTTGGCGACGGCAAATGCCCAAGGTCGTCCGCACGTGCGGACGGTCTTGTTGCGCGGTGCGACCCATGCAGGTTATGACTTCTATACCAACTATGACAGTCAAAAAGGTAACGATCTGCTCAATAATCCTTATGCAGAGTTATTGTTTTATTGGCAAGAGCAGGAACGTCAAATTCGGGTCAGTGGTCGTGTGGAAAAGATATCTTCAGAAGAATCTACGGATTATTACCATAAACGACCGCGTGACAGCCAAATCGCAGCGCACATTAGTACTCCACAAAGTGGTGTTATCGCTAGTCGTGAAGAATTACAACAGCGATTCCAAAATTTGCATGATCAAGTGGAAAGCAAAGACGTATTGGCGAAACCTGAGTTTTGGGGTGGCTATCGTTTAGTTCCGGATTATTATGAATTTTGGCAAGGCCGTCCGAATCGTTTACATGACCGCTTGAGTTATAAACTACAGGATGGTCAATGGGTTCTACAGCGACTGATGCCATAAATGTCTAAACTTTTAATTCAACAAAGACCCTATTTGACGCGCCCTGAAGATATTCAGGGCGTTGCGCCGTTTATTGCGGACTTATTGGCACGTCGCGGGGTTTCTTCCGCACAAGAACTGGAATTGAAGCTCAAGCATTTACATGCCCCGACCTTAAAAGGCATGCAGCAAGCTATAGAGTTGATCGACCAAGCCATTGATATACATAAAAAAATTGTCATTGTAGGCGACTATGATGCCGATGGTGCAACCAGTACTGCATTGATGGTCTTGGCACTGCGTGATATGGGCGCGGATGTTGAATATCTGGTTCCAGACCGTTTTAAGTATGGTTATGGCCTGACACCCGCCATTGCTGATTTAGCCTTCGTGAGTTTTACCCCAGATGTGCTGATTACAGTCGATAATGGTATTTCGAGCCATGCTGGTGTAGCACAGGCACAGGCGCATGGTATGCAGGTGATCATTACAGACCATCACCTGACCACGAAGGAAACACCACAAGCAGAAGCGGTGGTGAATCCGAATCAGTTGGGATGTGAATTTCCAAGTAAAGCCTTGGCTGGCGTAGGTGTTGCATTTTATGTGTTGGCCAATTTGGCCAGTATGCGTAAAAAAAATGCTAAATCCACAGCCAACCTCAGCCAATATTTGGACTTGGTGGCTTTAGGCACTTATGCCGATGTTGCAAGTCTAGATCTGAATAATCGGATCTTGATCGATGCTGGTTTGAAGCGGATTCAGCAAGGACTATGTCGTCCAGGGATCAGTGCATTATTGGATATCGCTGGTCGTGATCCCGCACAGTTAAAAGCACAGGACTTGGGCTTTGTAGTTGGCCCACGACTCAATGCAGCTGGGCGTATGGAGACTATGGATATTGGGATTGAGTGTCTGATTGCGGCGGATTTAAGTACGGCTTATCCGATTGCGCAGCAGTTGAATCAACTCAATATTGAAAGACGCCAAGTCGAAGGGCAGATTAAACAGGAAGCTCTGGCTGAGTTAGAACATATTCAGCTTGATCAGGATAATCTACCTGCAGCCTTGATCATGTTTGAACAGCATTGGCATCAAGGGGTGATTGGGATTGTTGCAGGGCGTTTGAAAGAACAATTCCATAGACCTGCAATCGTCTTTGCTGCAGATGAAGATGGCGTACATATTAAAGGCTCTGCGCGTTCTATCGAAGGTATTCATATTCGAGACAGTATTGAGCGTATTGCTGAATTACATCCGCATTTGGTCAGTCATTTTGGTGGACATGCAGCCGCAGCAGGACTAACCATTCAAAAGCAGCATTTTTCTGAATTTAAAACCGCTTTTGAAGCACTAATCGCTGCGCAAGATGAAAGTTTATTTCAGGCCACTATTTGGACAGATGGCGAATTGCCCGATTCGGCCATTAATGTCGAAACCGTCGATCTTCTGCAAAATTTAAGTCCATGGGGACAAAAATTCCCTGCACCGGTCTATGAAGGCCTATTTAAAATTTTAGATTATCGTTGGTTGAAAGACCTACATTTGAAATTAAAACTTGCTTTAGATAATGGTTTAATGGTGGACGCAATTGCATTTAATGCGGCAGAAAAATATGAATTTAATCCTATGCAAGATAAAATCCGCTTGGTCTACGAACTCGATAAAAATGAATTTAGAGGAAATGTCAGTGTTCAATTGAGAGTTTTACACTTGGCTCAATAAATTCCATTTTTACAGGCAAATAAAAAACCGCTCAGAAGAGCGGTTTTTTTTATGGTTTTGACTTCAATGGATTAGAAGCGGTATTTCGCTGCTACACCAAATGAATTGTAGTCATTGTTGCCAACTTCACCGAAACCAACACGACCTTCAAGGCTCACTTGTTGGTTGAAGAATTTACGTGCATTGATCCCTACTTCGTTACGATCAGTGACATCGTTGTTGTAGTAGTCAGCACCAACACTGAATGTTTTGTCGATGAAGTAATCCGCTGCTAGATTGAATTCATCTAGATCACCGAATGCTGCACCCGCTTCAAGGTTGATGTCTTTACCATTGCTTAAAGTTGTTACGTATTTAGCACGTAAAGTTGGATCTACACCGTCGTCATCGTCATTGTCCCAACCTTTTAGACCGGCAGCAACTAAGAAACCAGGTGCAGGAAGGTAACCCACTTCAGCTGCATAATAAGTTGTATCGTTGTCTATTGTGCCGACTGCAGTGTCAACTTCGACATTATTACGGCTTACATCACCAGATACATAGAAATCTGAGTTTGGTACGAAGTATTCGATACCAACGCCATAAGTATTGTCGTCAACATTGCCACGATCAGCGAAAGTTGCGTGTGCATTGACGTTACTTGCACGGTTTAAGAATGCAGCTTCTGCAAGAGGAGCGTTACGCGTTTGAACAGGGTTGAAGTAATAAGTACCGTTTACACCAAATTCACTGCCAGAGCTTCCATTATCTGGGTCGATGTAACCAGCTGAAGCGCCTACTTCTGCTTGATAAGCATGAGCTGTACCTGTAATAGCAAGTGCAGAAAGAAGTGCTGAAGCAATTGCGAGTTTTTTCATGGAAACTACCCCTCTAAATTGTTTGGCTAAATTTAATACATTTTTTGTTACAAGTTTTAGTCTAGAGAATTTTTAAAGATGGTCAATCGCTGCAAAGTTGCAGAACTGTGTATTCGGTAATTTTATGTAATTTAAATAATTTAATATATTGAAAAATATGAATTTATTTATAATGTTTTGTTTTATTAAAACTGTGTAGATATTATGAATTTGTAGATTATTTGGTCAATAACTGGACTTTTTTTAAAGTAAATATTACATCGAAAAGAAAAAAGCACCTCAAATTTGAGGTGCTTTTTTATGCAAATTGCTAAATCAAACGAAATTAGAAACGGAAAGTTGCATTGATGTTGAACGCTTGAACGTCATCGCCAAAACCAACTTGACCACCGATTGCTAGGTTCGGGTTAAGGAAGTATTTTGAACGAATAGCGAAGTAATCTGTATCTTCTTCACCGTTATCAACGATGCTATAAGCAGCGCCAACGCTAAATGCTTGGTCGAAGTAGTAGTCTGCACCAATCGTAACAGCATCTACATCACCAAAAGCACCATCTGCTTCAAGGTTGATGTATTGACCATTGTTCAAAGGCGCAACATATTTTGCTTTTACAGCAAAACGGTTGTCTTCGTCTTCATCGTTGTCGCCTTGATAGCCATCAATACCTGCAGCAAGTAATAGGTTTGATACAGGAAGATAACCCACTAATGCACGGTAAGTAGTCACATCGTAGTCTTCATCATAAAGAGTTTGACCAAATTCAGTTTCTTTTTGATTGTATTGACCAAGACCAATTTCACCATTGATATAAAATTGATCGACAAAATATTCAATACCTGCGGTTAAGTGGTGAGTATCAGATTCAAGTTTTGAACCAAAAACTTCATTACTTTCCCAAGTGTTATATGAATAACCAAGATAGGCATTGCTGTTATGACCTAGAAATGCAGCTTCATTTAATGGACCATTACCAGTTTGTACTGAGTCAAAATACAAAGTACCTTTTAGGTTGAATGTATTATCAGTATCAGTAAAATCATCATCCCAATCTGTATAAGTAAAACCTCCATCAATTTGGCCGTCATAAGCAAAACTTGAAGATGCGATTACAGCTAAGCCTAGTGCAAGTAATGTCTTTTTCATAAAACCCTCGAAACATTATTGTTGTAAAAAAAATGTAATAAATAGTAATGCGAGCGTATTGTTCATATTATGTGCATTGAAGTCAATGATTTGGATGATCAATCTGGCTGAAACTGTGCAAATGCTCTGTGATATAATAGGCGGCTATTTAAGCCAAATTTTTTGATTGAGAGTAATTCACGTGGAAATTAATCCGTATCTATTACAGCTAAAAGACTTAAACGACCGTGGTCAAACATTACGGGGGTATCTTTGACTACGATCTGAAAAAAGAGCGTTTAGAAGAGGTTCTACGTGAGCTGGAAGACCCAGCAATTTGGAATGATCAAAGCCGTGCGCAAGCAATGGCAAAAGAAAAAGGTGAACTCGAAAACGTCATTAACGTGCTCGAAGGGCTTTCAACTCAACTAGAAGATGCCCAAGCGATGCTGGATCTTGCGGTTGAAGCAGAGGAAGAAAGCTTACTTGCGGATGTGCAAGCAGAGTTAACTTCAGCGGAAGCAGAACTTGCGAAATTAGAATTCCGTCGTATGTTCAGTAATCCGATGGACCCGAACCCATGCTATGTCGAAATTCAAGCAGGTTCTGGCGGTACTGAAGCACAGGATTGGGCATCGATGTTATTACGTATGTATCTACGTTGGATTGAACGTCATGGCTTTAAAGCAGAAGTGATGGAAGAGTCTGATGGTGATGTGGCAGGGATCAAGTCTGCAACGATCCGTGTAGAAGGTGAGTATGCATATGGTTGGTTACGTACAGAATCTGGCGTACATCGTTTAGTCCGTAAGTCACCTTTTGACTCGGGTAACCGTCGACATACTTCATTTTCAGCGGTTTTTGTATCGCCTGAAATTGATGACAATATTGAAATTGAAATCAATCCAGCTGATGTTCGTACTGATACCTATCGTGCATCTGGTGCGGGTGGTCAGCACATTAACAAAACAGACTCTGCGGTACGTTTAACTCACGCTCCAACAGGGATTGTGGTGGCATGTCAGAACCAACGTTCACAGCACGCCAACCGTGACCATGCATGGAAACAGTTACGTGCAAAATTGTACGAACTTGAAATGCAAAAACGTAATGATGCGGCACAAGCGTTGGAAGACACCAAGTCCGATATCGGTTGGGGCAGCCAAATTCGTTCATACGTTTTAGATGACTCGCGTATTAAAGACTTACGTACCAGTGTGGAAAGTTCAAACACCGGCGCAGTACTTGATGGCGATTTAGATAAGTTTATTGAAGCCAGCCTTAAACAAGGTTTGTAATTTAAATTTATATAGAAAACAAAGTTCAATCTGTTTTTGATCAATATATCTAAAAAAATCGATATAAAAATCGAAAAAATACGATATAGTGTATTCAAGATGCTGAATAGAACTTTGTTGTCCAAATTTTTATTTAATTAAACCCGTTTAAATTATGGATATTGATTTAATTTTTAAAGCACTTGCCAATCCGACTCGACGTCAAATCTTGGAATGGTTGAAAACACCAGAACAGTTTTTGTCAGAAGAACAATGTGGCGGCTTTAATCGTGGTGTATGCGCTGGCAATATCGAAAAACTCGGTAATGTTTCGCAGTCTACGATGTCTAATCATTTGTCTGTGTTACAACAGGCGGGCTTAATTCAAGCCGAGAAATATGGTCAATGGTCGTATTTTTCGCGCAATGAAGAACTCATTCAGCAATATATTGATTATCTGCAGAACTCACTTTAAATCATTTTTCGCATTTGAAGTGTCAGGCGAGACATATATGGCTGAACTTAATACTCCTCTCATTTTGGGTGATTTACACCTCAAAAATCGCGTTGTAATGGCGCCACTAACCCGTAGTCGTGCAACGATTGACCGTGTTCCAACGCCGATGATGGCTGAATATTATGCACAGCGTGCAAGTGCTGGATTAATCATTTCAGAAGCAACAGTCATTTCAGAAGCAGCTAATGGCTATTTGCAGACGCCGGGTTTATTTACCGATGCTCAAGTTCAGGGCTGGAAATTGGTGACCCAAGCCGTACATGAACAGCAAGGTTTAATTGTGGCACAATTGTGGCATGTCGGACGTGTCTCACATCCCGATCTTTTGAATGGCGATACACCAGTTTCTGCCAGTGCGGTACAACAGGCAGGTTATGTCAGTCTGCTTCGCCCAAAACGCGAATATGTCGTGCCACGTCCATTAGAGATTGCAGAAATCAAAAGCATTGTTGAGCAATACAAACAGTCTGCGATCAAAGCCAAAGAAGCGGGATTTGATGGTGTGGAATTGCATGCGGCCAATGGTTATTTGATCGATCAATTCCTACAAAGCAAAACCAATCTACGTGAAGATGAGTATGGTGGTTCTGTCGAAAACCGCGCACGTTTATTGCTTGAAGTGGTGGATGCGCTGATTGAAGTGTGGGGGGCAGGTCGTGTAGGTGTGCATCTTGCGCCGCGTGGTGATGAACACGACATGGGCGATCATGATCCACGTGAAACCTTTGGCTATGCTTTAGAGCAGTTGGGGCAGAGGAAGATTGCATTTTTCTTTACCCGTGAATATCTAGCGGATGACAGTATCAGTGATTATCTGAAACAGCGTTCAAATGGTGTGCCATATATTGCCAATATGCGTTTAAGCCGTGAAGATGCTGTTGATTTATTGGCCTCAGGTAAAGCCGATGCGGTGTCTTTTGGTAAAGCTTATATTGCCAATCCAGATTTGTTTGAACGTTTGCTAGCGAATGCTGCACTGAATGAATTGCAGTTGGAAAATATGATTGGAACAGATGTTGCCGAAGGCTATATTGATTATCCAAGCATGAAAAATAAATTTGGTTCAGGTCGTTCAACCTATTAATCGACACTTGAATACGCATTATCCATTAACATGTGGATAATGCTCTGATATATTCTGCCGATTCAAACCGTTTTTGAGCGTAATAATTTGACTACTCCTTTTTGGTATAACGCAGCTTTGGCGCTGATTAAGCCGCTATATCAATGGCGCATCAAAAAACGTGCTGAAGATTTCCAACTATATCAGCAAGAGTGTATTGAGCGCTTTGGGCCATTTCAGCCAGTTAAAAACCGTAATGCAATTTGGTTTCATGTGGTTTCCGTAGGAGAAACCAACGCTGCACAGCCGCTGATTGAACATTATCTCAAAGCAAGCCATCCAGTCTTAGTCACCAATACCACCAAAACCGGACAAGCGCGTGCGAAACAATTATTTTTAAAAGCACCTTATGAATCACTGTTTCAGGCCGTGTATTTGCCGGCAGATCAAAAAAAATTAGTCCGTCGTTTTATCGAAAAATATCAACCGAAAATGTTGGCACTGGTCGAAACTGAACTCTGGCCAAATTTGATGATTGAAGCCGATCAGGCTAACGTTCCGTGTTTATTGATTAATGCCAGATTATCTGAAAAATCGGCGAAGGGTTATAGCAAAGTCCCGAGTTTGACGCAGCCGATGCTAAAGAGTTTGAAACAATTATTGGCGCAAGATCAGGCAACTTTAGCGCGATTTATTGGGTTGGGTGCAAACCCACATACCAGCCAGGTCGTCGGTAGTATCAAGTTTGATATTCATGCGCCCGATAGCTTTGTGCAACAAGCAGCGCAGTTGCGTCAAGATTGGGCTTTGCAAGAGCGTAAAATCA
Source organism: Acinetobacter sp. YH16042 (assembly GCF_013417245.1). Classification (NCBI taxonomy): domain Bacteria; kingdom Pseudomonadati; phylum Pseudomonadota; class Gammaproteobacteria; order Moraxellales; family Moraxellaceae; genus Acinetobacter; species Acinetobacter sp. YH16042. The sequence goes on along the minus strand of NZ_VPEJ01000003.1, from coordinate 101,651 downwards.
TCACCATTGCCAGTACGCATGCGCCCGAGGAACAAAAACTACTTGCAGCGCTGCAGCCAATTTTGCAACAACAGCCTGAGCTATTATGTATCGTCGTACCACGGCATCCTGAACGCTTTGATGAGGTTTTTGTAGAAGCGCAGAAACTGAATTTACGCACGCAGCGCCGCAGTTTAAAGCAAACGATTCAGCCTGAAACGCAACTGTATTTAGCGGATAGTATGGGTGAATTATGGCTTTGGCTGGCACTGAGTCAGGCTTGTTTTGTTGGCGGGTCTTTAAATGTACCGGGCGGTGGACATAATATTTTGGAGCCCATCGCGTTACATGTCCCGACAGTATTAGGTCAGCATTATTTTAATTTTCAAACCATTGTGGATGAATTTGTAGCGGCCCATGCGGTTGTGGTTGTGCAGGATTTTGAGCAGGCGGTCAGTGCATTGGTTGAGATCATTCAAAATACTGCGAAAGCGCAGGCTTTAAATGATGCAGCGCAGCTGATTATGCAAAAAAATACTGGGTCGCTGCAAAAGCATATTCAGGTGATTGATCAATACCTTTGATTTTTCAACCATGATTTAAATTGGTTGATGCTTTAAATAGATGAATGAATAGGCTCGACAGAGTCTTACATTTAAGATTTGAAGAAAGGGGTTAGCCTTCGGTTGGAGGTACTCTTACGAAACGTTGTTTCTCATTCGGTAAAATGAGATGCGAAGCTTCGCAAGGAAACCATCTTGCGGTGCAATGCACCTCACCGACAAAACGCGTCGAATTTTTATGTCTAACAAATAATCGCTGAAATTTGAGTGATTCTATTGAGTGTTGCCTCGAACAGTTGTGGATGACGTTTTCGCGTATCCAATTGAACTGGGTAAGAGAATTTTTTATGAACATCGTCCTGCTTGACCCACGTCAAACTGAATCTGAACTGTGGAGTATCAGTGCTAAACGCCAAATTGAGCATTTAAAAACCCATGTTGATGTACAGGTGGGCGATACCCTCAAAGTCGGGATTCGGGAAGGAAAACGCTATTTAACCCAAATCGTCAGTATCAGTGATGAGCGCATTCAACTTAAACCCTTACAAGAAGAAGAAGTACCAGCAAAGCATCCGGTGACTTTAATTGTGGCAATGCCTCGTCCGAAAGTGTTGCGCCGTCTGATCATGGATGCCGTCACCTTAGGCGTAGAAAAAATCATTTTGCTGCACAGTTATCGCGTGGATAAAAGCTATTGGCAGACACCATTTTTACAGCAGCTCGATCACTATGTGACGTTGGGTTTGGAGCAGGCAGGTGACACCATTGCGCCCAAAATTGAACTGTATAAACGCTTTAAACCCTTTGTGGAGGATGTTTTACCGAGCATGATTTCATCGGACTATCCCGCTTATGTGGCGCACCCTTATGTCGAAGATGTGATGCCTGCAGGGATTCAACATGGATGTACGATCATTATTGGGCCTGAAGGTGGATTTATCCCTTATGAGGTCGATTTGCTCATAAAAAACGGTTGCCAAGCAGTCAGCTTAGGCAACCGAATTATCCGGACAGAAACTGTGATTCCGTACGTTTTAGGGCGATTATTTAGCTGTTGACGCTTCTGTCTCAGCTTGATCACCACGGTAAACTTTAACTTCCTGTACAGGGTAAGGAATTGAAATACCATTTTGATTGAATGCTTGGATAACGTGTTCTTGCACTTCACTGATTGAGTTCGCAGTGGTGGTCTCTGTGGTATCTACCCACCAACGGACATTCAGATTGACCGAGAAATCAGCCAAAGCATTTACGTTTACGGTAAATGCAGGCTGGCTCAAGATGGTTGGATCTTTGTCCAAAATAGCCAAAACAATGTTTTTAGCTTTTTGAATATCATCTTCATAACCAATACCAACCACAAATTCACAACGACGACGTTGATAAGCGGTATTCACCGTTACCGCACTGGTGTAAACAGTCGCGTTTGGAATCACGATACGACGACCATCTGGAGAACGTAGGAAGGTTGCACGGATCTGAATATCTTCAACCGTACCTTCCATTCCTGACACAATAATATCGTCACCGATTTTAAACGGTTCACCGAGGAGAATCAAAATACCCGACAGTAAGTTCTGGAAAATATCTTTAAACGCGAAACCGATTGCGACCGAACCAATCCCCAATGCACTCATGAGCTGACCCGGTGTGAACCCAGGAATCGCAATGACCATTGCAATTAGGAAACCGAAGAACATAATGGCTGAGCTACCCACACGGTTCAGTACTAAAACTAGATTTTGTTTTGAGTAAGAACGGTCAGTGAGCGCTTTACGAACAAAGAATCTAAAGAGTTTAGACAGTAGATAGAAGATCGTAAAAACAATTAATGCGATACAAATATATGGCAGGCGTTCCCAAAATCCATCGACAAATTTATCGATCGTTGAGTATGCGTCATTATATTTAGAGGTATGTTCCAGCACGGTTTGTGCGGTTTTTTCTGTTGCCTCTTGCAAAAGTTGAGTCGTGCCTTGAGTGACATCACTCAAGGCATTTTCTTTTTCAGCCACGAGTTTTCCAAATGTTCCGGTTTTTCGCTATTTTGCCTGAAATTAGTGGCGAAAATAACCCTCATTTACAGGCTTGCGAACAGATGTATCAAAATTCAGACAGGCTCAGATTCGGTCAGTGGCTTAGAAGTATTCAGTACCTTGTTGAATGATTTCTGTAGGCGATTCAATTTCTCCGCTACCCATCATATACGAGGTGATGCTACCTGTAGCCAAGAGCGACAAGACACTGATTAAAATCATCAACCATGCCAGAATTTTTTCCCAAACCGCAGCAGGGCGTGGCGCGCCGTATTGATTTACGGTCGGTGTGCCTGAGGCCAATAATAAATACAGGATAAAGAACAGATTGATCACGGGGATAAATAATAATAGTAGCAACCAACCGGCTTTATTGAGGTCATGCAGCCGACGCACGACAAAGACACAATAAAAATAAATGTAGAGAATAATAATCGCCAAATAGGCGAGGCCAGATACCCCTGTGAATATGCCAACAAATTGCTCATTTAACGCCATGGTATTGATGTTGAAAATACCCACAGCAAGGCTTAAGGCGATCAAGGCAAAAAAGCTGATGATATTGAGAAAGCCATACCAACCAATCATGCTCAGTCGACCAAAACGTCCATCTGGTTTCAGGGGATTATCCGATGTAGTGGTCGTCTGACGGGAAAAGAAAGAAGAGTCATTGGTATTCATGCTTGGGTCAACTCAACGTGTATGGAAGAATAAAAAAGTGGAATGCTGAGTAAAATTACCTTTGCATTATAGGTTCAAATGAACTGATCAGATACTGAATTGAAACATGTTTTTGTTGAAATTTTGCTTATAGATGTGCTTTAAATGGGAAAGAATAATACGACCAAAGCATGATTGCTGCGATTAAAAATTAATCGTCATACTGCTGTGATGCAGAAATTATAAAAGTAGAAATGTGGCATGGCATCTCGTGATGAGATGAATCAGATCAAGGAAAATACAATATGAAAGAGATCTATCCAGTACCTGAAAGTTTTAAAAAAACCGCGCGCATCAATGAGTCGGAGTACTTTGAGCGTTATCAAAAATCAATTGAACAACCAGATGAGTTTTGGGCGGAGCAAGCGCAAAAGATCGATTGGATCAAACCGTTTACCCAAGTTAAAAATACCAATTTTAAGCAAGATGATTTCAAGATCGAGTGGTTTGCTGACGGTGAACTGAATGTCAGTGCCAACTGCCTCGATCGACATTTAAAAGAACATCCACATAAACCGGCCATTATTTGGGAAGGAGATCATCCTTCACGGCATAAAATCATTTCTTTTGAAGAACTGCATGATGAAACTTGCCGTTTTGCTAATGTGCTGAAAAAACATGGCGTGGGCAAAGGCGACCGTGTGGTGCTGTATATGCCAATGGTGCCAGAAGCGGCAATTGCGATGTTGGCCTGTACCCGAATTGGAGCAGTACACTGCGTGGTTTTTGGCGGGTTCTCACCAGACTCATTGGCAAGTCGTATCGATGACAGTCAGGCGAAAGTCGTGATTACTGCGGATTGTGGGATGCGTGGTGGCAAGCCCATTCCACTCAAAGAAAATGTCGATCTTGCACTCGACATTGAAGGCACATCTTCGGTTCAAAATGTCATTGTGGTGCACCGTACAGGTAACCCGATCGAAATGAAAGCGGATCGTGACCTGTGGTATCACATGGAAATCATGTCGGTCAATGATATTTGTCCACCTGAACCTATGAATGCCGAGGACCCGCTATTTATTTTGTATACATCAGGTTCGACAGGAAAACCGAAAGGTGTATTGCATACCACAGGCGGCTATTTAACCTATGTGAATTGTACTTTCCGTGAGGTTTTTGACTTAAAACAAGATGATGTGTTTTGGTGTACCGCAGATGTCGGATGGATCACTGGGCATTCATATGTATTGTATGGCCCATTGTCGAATGGTACTACGACCGTGATGTTTGAAGGTGTACCACAATATCCAAGTTGGGCTCGGACCGGACATATTGTAGATAAACACAACGTCACTATTTTATATACGGCACCGACTGCAATTCGCGCCATGATGCGAGAAGGGGATGCCTTTGTCCGAGAAAGTGACCGTAGTAGTCTGCGTTTACTAGGTTCAGTGGGTGAACCCATTAACCCAGAGGCATGGAATTGGTACTACACCGTGGTAGGTGAAAGCCGCTGCCCAGTGGTGGATACATGGTGGCAAACAGAAACAGGTGGTTTCATGATTACGCCATTGCCGGGGGCAACTGATTTAAAACCGGGTTCGGCGACGCGTCCATTTTTTGGTGTACAACCTGCGATAGTTGATGCTGAAGGCAATGAGCTTGAAGGCGCCGTAGAAGGTAACTTGGTGATTAAGGATTCTTGGCCGGGACAAATGCGAACCATTTGGGGTGATCCTGAGCGCTTTATTGAAGCCTATTTCTCCACTTATCCGGGGACGTATTTTACAGGTGATGGCGCACGTCGTGATGAGTCTGGCTACTATTGGATTACGGGCCGTGTGGATGACGTCTTGAACGTTTCAGGGCATCGATTAGGAACGGCTGAAATTGAAAGTGCGTTGGTTGCGCATGATGCTGTGGCAGAGTCTGCGGTGGTGGGTATGCCGCATGATATTAAAGGACAGGGGATTTGCGCCTTTGTCACCCTACAAGCAGGGACAGCTGAGACGGATGAGTTACGTCAGGAACTGGTGGCTTGGGTACGAAAAGTCCTTGGACCAGTGGCAACGCCAGATGCACTGCATTGGGCGCCAGCCTTACCAAAAACCCGTTCTGGTAAAATCATGCGCCGTATTTTAAGAAAAATTGCGGCCAATGAGCTGGACTCTTTAGGCGACACTTCGACCTTGGCAGAGCCTCAAGTGGTTGAACATTTGATTGCGACGGTTTATCCGAAGTCATAAGAACAATTTGAGCGTGAGTGATCACGTTCTGATGAAAGTTCACTATGGCTTATATGAAGGATTATTAAAGCAATAATGAACGTCCTTTCCCCTAGAAATGTTGATTAGGATGAGGTGACGTTCATGATGCATTTTATCCATCGTACATACGATGGATAACAAAGACCAAGCCATGAGTCGCCTGAATGTTGGTGACTTAGATTTCATGAGATATAGATTTTACAGATATAGACTGCAGGCATTGAGATAAGCTGAATGCCTCTACTTTGTTAAGCTAAAACGGTAACAGAATAATCAGACAGATATATGAACGCTTCAACTCCATTGACTCAAGATCCGATCGATATTGCCCAAAAACTGGCGGCAGAATTTGCCACGACGGCTGCTCAGCGTGATAAGCAGGGGGGAAATCCCAAAACTGAACGTGATTTGATTCGTCAAAGTGGTTTGCTTGCATTGTCCATTGGACAGCAATATGGTGGACAGGGTGCAGATTGGCAGACGATTTTTAAAACCATTCAAACCATTGCCCAAGTGGATAGCTCATTGGCGCATGTTTATGGTTTCCATCATTTATTGATTGCAACGGTACAGTTGTTCGCGCAGCCAGAGCAATATGGCCCGTGGTTTGAACAGACTGCACGTGAGCATTTATTTTGGGGTAATACCTTAAACCCTTTGGACCGTCGTACTACAGCAACGCAATTGTCTGAACATGAATATGTGTTTCATGGCGATAAAAGCTTCTGTTCGGGTTCCATGGATTCAGATATTTTGCTGTGTTCCGGGTTCAATGACGATGGAAAATTATTGATCGGGGTGATTCCTACAGCACGTGAAGGCGTCAGTTTTCTCGGCGATTGGGACAATATGGGACAACGTCAAACCGACAGTGGAAGTAGCCATTTTGAACAGGTCAAAATTTCCAAAGATGAATTACTACTGAACCCGGGGCCTTTGAGTACGCCGTATTCCAGCTTGCGTCCATTGATTGCACAGTTGATCTTTGTGCATTTGTTTTTAGGGGTGGCAGAAGGGGCTTTTGAAACAGCAAAACAGACGGTTCAAAACCAAAAGGCGTGGTCAAAATCATTGGCTGAAAATGCAGTGAATGACCCATTTATTCAAAAGCATTTTGCTGAGTTTTATGTGCAATTAGAAAGTGTACGTTTATTGGCAGATAAAGCGGTTCAGCGTTTGCAAGGGGCTTGGGAGATTGGTGAAGCTTTGACGGCGGAACAACGTGGAGAAGTCTCTATTGCGATTGCAACAGCCAAAATTGCAGCCACCAATAGCTCGCTGTACATTACGCAAAATATTTTCCAAGTGATGGGTGCACGTGCCACGACGGCCAAACTGAATTTAGACCGCTTCTGGCGCAATGTGCGTACCCAGACCCTGCACGATCCGATTGATTATAAATATCAGGAAGTTGGTGAATGGGTGCTCACAGCCAAAGTGCCAGATCCAAGTTTTTATTCTTAAACGTATATTGCAAATGAGCCAATAAAAAGCCTCCGAAAGGGAGGCTTTTTGCAATGTGCTGTCAGTCGATTTTAACGCTGATGGATATTTTCTAAGGTATCGACTAAGGTTCGCGTTGTTTGATCAATTTCATAATTCACGGCATCACCGACTTGGACATCTTTCCATGTAGTGAGGCGCAGTGTTTCAGGAATGAGATCGATTGAAATTTCACTATTGGCACGATCAACACGGTTCACAGTCAAACTGCAACCATTGAGTCCAATAAAACCTTTGAGAAAGAAATATTTAATATTGCCTGCCGGAATGTGAATATCGAGATGAAAGGTTTCCCCACGATGTTCTAAGTTTTTGATCGTGGCTGTGCCTTCGATATGACCATAAAGATTGTGACCACCATTTTCTGCGCCAACTTTGGCTGAGCGTTCGACATTGACCTCATCACCGGCCTTGAGAGCTTTTAGCGTGGTGAGTTGATTGGTCAAATCTGAGACATCAAAATGTACTTGGTTGGCTGCCAAATCAATATGTGTGGCCGTTAAACACACGCCATTAATCGCCACACTTGCCCCGATAAAGACATCATGAAAAAAATTCTGATGATTTGAAATCACCAAGGTTGTGAAGCCATTGCCTTGACGAATGTCTAAGACTTTTTCTAAACCTTGCACGATGCCTGTATACATGTGAGCGTCTCTAAAATGATTTGCGTTTTCTGTATTGTAGGGACAAAACGACCGATCGGCTATGCCTTAGAGTGACCATTTCAGTACAGCGTTTTGATCCCTAGCAGTTCGATCTTGGCAATGGCCTACAATGCTCGGAAAGTTTCAATTGCAGCTAAGCGAGACTGCTTTAAATCGACGATCGGTTGAGGGTAGTTCAATTCTAGTTGAGGATTTTTGGCAAAGGGTTGGTGAATTTGCTTTGCATCCAAATCTGCCAGTTCAGGTAGCCATTGACGTAAATAATCCCCGTTCGGATCAAATTTCTGAGATTGGCTGATCGGGTTAAAAATCCGAAAATAAGGTACAGCATCTGTACCCGTCGAGGCGCACCATTGCCAACCGCCATTATTGGCTGCTAAGTCACCATCGACAAGGTGCTGCATAAACCATTGCTCCCCCAACCGCCAATCGATCAGTAGATTCTTACTGAGGAACATGGCACAAATCATCCGCACCCGATTATGCATCCAACCCGTAGCCAGTAGTTGACGCATCCCTGCATCGACGATCGGAATGCCCGTCTGGCCGTATTGCCACGCAGCAAAGTCTTGTGGTGCATGGCGCCATTTTATTTTTAAGGTTTTGGCTTGAAACGGCTGGTGCTGAGAAACTTGCGGGTAGTCAAATAAAATGTGCTGGTAAAATTCACGCCAAAGTAGCTCATCGAGCCACGTTTGTTGCCCTCTGTGGTCGATCTGGAAATAGCCACCTTGTTCACGAAACAGGGCTTGCAGACATTGGCGAATAGACAAGATGCCCAAGTTGAGATACATGCCAATTCGACTGGTAGCATTGAGCGCTGGATAGTCCCGATCATCAGCATAACGACTCAGATGTTGTTCTATAAATTCATCTAAGCACTGCTGTGCATGATTTTCCCCAATCGGCCAAAGCTCGATTTGAGCTGCTAACAGCCCTGCGGGATAAAAAGGACGAAGATCGAATTCGGTTTGCCACAGAGGATGCTGGGCGAGAGCCGTTTGGGCTTCGATCGCAGGATAACAACTGGGCACACTGATGCTCAATTTCTCGTAGCAATTTTTCTTAAATGCACCGAAAACTTGATAAGGATGTCCAGATTGATTGCGAATACTGCCAACAGGAAACAGGGTGCGGTCATGGTACAGCTCAACAGAGATGTGCTGCTGTTCTAATAACTGTTGTACTTCGCGATCTCGTTTAAGCTCATTCACACCATGTTCAATATGTGCATGCACCGTGTGTATATTGAGCTGAGTGCATAGGGTTAATAGCTCATTGGCGATGTCTGACCAATGGGGAATATGCTGAATAATCAGTGGAATATTTAGTTCAGCCAATTGCTGTCGCAAAAGTTCCAGTTGGGCAAGATAGCGATGGATTTTAATGGGGGCATCGTCATGCCTTGCCCATTGTTCAGGAGAAAGCGCAATAAAGGCAATCGTTGGACCAGACTGTGTCGCCTGCCACAGTGCGCTATGGTCATGTCGTCTTAAATCTTGTCGAAACCAAACCAGTTGCATGTTTATTGCCTCGTTTGTGTTGGAAATATCACTGGAATTACGGGGGTATCTAGTGGTAATGAAATTATCTAAAAAATCGATTTCTATAAAAAACCATATAATATCTATGGTTTAAGTTAACCGATTGCGCACAATCCTGTCAGCTTAAGCGTACAAGTAACGAAGTTTTTAGACGCTATGCGTGCTTTTAAATTTTACCTAAGATGAACTTATACAGGAACAGGACGTTCCGGAACATAAAACAATAACAAAGTGTTCACCATCAGGACTGTGAAGCAAGACAGGAGTCATGCTTAAGTATCCATATAGAAAAAGCCCGACAGGATGTCGGGCTTTTTCTTTGTTTACAATTCCGCTCGTTTTGTAGAAACAGAGCATGTCTTTAAATTGGACTGGCGATAAAAAATCCCCTAAGCCGAGCCTTAGGGGAGGAAAGTGAAGTGAGCCATTTGTGATTATTATGCTGATTTTATGAGCTGTGACTGCATCAACAATTATGCTGATTTAGCCTGCACAACTTGCTGCTGTTGAGCTTCCAGTTCACGAACCAGTGGCAACACTTTTTCGCCAAAGTATTCCACTTCTTCAATGAAGTGGAGAAAACCTGAGAGAACCAAATCGACACCTACACTTTTGAGTTCCACAATGCGTTCGGCAATTTGTTGTGGCGTGCCAATCAGATTGGTTTTAAAGCCGTCGTTGTATTGAACCAAATCTTCAAAAGTAGATTTTGCCCAGTTACCTTCGCCTTCTTTTGTGGATGCACCTGCTTCACGAGTTGCATCGCCAAAGGCATTGACCGCTTCGGTATTGGCATTGTCGATAATCGCTTGAAGCACCGCTTGGGCTTCTTCCTCCGTATCTCGGGCAATAATGAAGGCATTCACCCCGATTTTGACCTGATGGTTATTGGCCTTGGCTTTTTCACGAATATCGTCGATCTGCTTTTTCAACTCAGCAGGGCTATTGCCGTTGGTGAAGTACCAATCGGAAACACGTGATGCCATGTCACGTGCTGCACGTGAACTGCCACCTTGGAAGATTTCAATATGCGGTTTTTGCACCGGTTTCGTAGATAGAGTGTAGTCTTTAAATTGATAGTATTTACCATCAAAACTAAAGTTATCCTGCGTCCAAACGCCTTTTAGGCTACGAATGAACTCTTCAGAGCGCGCATAGCGTTGATCATGTTCGGGCCATTCTTCACCAATCGCATCAAACTCTCCACGGAACCAACCACTTACAACATTGATTGCAATACGGCCATTGGTAAGATGATCGATGGTCGCCAATTGTTTCGCAGCCAGAGCCGGTTTCCAAGGGCCGGGTAAAATCGCTGCAATGACTTTGAGCTTTTCAGTTTTGGCCAAAATACCATGACTGAAGCTAACTGATTCGTGTTGATTTTCCGCGTTATAACCTGCGGTAAAACGAATTTGAGTCAGCGCATAATCAAAGCCACTTTTTTCTGCAGCTTGTGCCAAACGCACGTTATAGTCATAGCTCCAATCGGTACGCTGTTCAATATTACTGACCACCAAACCACCACTGACGTTTGGTACCCAATACGCAAATGTAATGTTTTTTTCTTGTACTGACATTTTGCAAACCCTCGGGATCGAATTGTTATGCTGTGGTGTTTAGGCCACTTGCGTTTTTGGCTTTTTACTATGCAGTCGAGCTTCAGCGGCATCCAAACTTGGAACAGCTGCAGAAGGAAGGACTTCTTCTTGCTCGATTTGCTTATTAATGCCCAAGTTTTGGTTGGCTTGTTGAGACTTGGCTTTCACCACTTCAGCACGCTGACCTTTGGCTGGAGCCCATTCCAAAATCGGCAGCGCACGTGCTACAGCTAAAGTAATGCGGTCACGGAGTAATTCACTATGAATGGTGTATTCAGGGGTGAAATCACGATCTGTTGCATAGACCCCAATCGGCAATGTTTGCGCTTGGAAGAAACTGAACAATGGACGCAGTTGATGTTCAAGCACTAAAGCATGGCGTTCAGAACCACCCGAAGCTGCAAGCAAGACAGGTACATCCACCAATGCAGTTTGTTCGACAAAGTCAAAGAAGTGTTTAAACAGACCTGTAAATGAAGCACGGTAAACAGGTGTTCCAACAATCAGTGCATCAGCAGCTTCAACAGCAGCAAGGTCATCTTGTACACGTTGTGGCAATTGGTTACGGTAAATCGCGCCACCTAATAAATTGCCAATTTCACTAAACTTAATAAAATGCACATTGATTGGAGTTGCATCACCGAGTTCATCAACAATAGCTTGTACCAAAGCTTCGGTTTTAGATGGATTGTTTAGACCACCTGACACAGCAACAATATTCAGGGGTTTTTGTAGATTAACTTGAGACATTTTTTAAACCTAAAAGTGTGGTTTCTCGGAATGCCTTTTATTAATCCCGATGGGTGGATCACTGTAAAATAACGAAAATCAGAAAAGTTATCTGATTTTTAGATATGTTGGAAAAACCAGAAGATTTGTGAAATTTCAAATTTTAAACTGTTGATATTTCAACATATAATGCTTAGATGTACGCATTTTTACTGTGTTGATAAAATTTATATGAAAATATGATTAGATTTAAAGATTTATAGAAAATGCGAAAAAAGACGCATTTTAGGTGAAAATCTACATTTTAAATGCAAAAAAATAAGTTCTTGCATATCCTTCACATAGCATGTGTGGTTAGAATAGGGTCATTGTGCACAAGATCTCTCACGTTGCTTATGAATATTTTAATCGTTGATGATCACCCGCTGTTTCGTCATGCTTTAATTCAGGCGGTTCGTTATAGTTTGCCTCAGGCGCAAATTCATGAGACTGCAGCAGTCAATGAATGCTATGAACGTCTTGAAAATGGCCCTGAGCCTGATCTTGTGTTATTGGATTTAAACTTGCCGGGTGCTTCAGGCTTTTCTGCTCTGGTGCATATTCGCGCACAATATCCATCGATTCCAATCATTGTGGTCTCTGCGCATGAAGAAGCGTCGATTATCCAACGTGCGATTGCACATGGTGCGATGGGTTATATTCCAAAATCTGCGCATCCAAGCCACATTGGTGAAGCGATTCGTCAAGTCTTAGAAGGCGAGATTTGGTTACCACCAAATTTACCTGCCAACATGAACTTTGACCCACGTGCTGCAGATGAAACAGCATTGGCCGAACGTATTCAGTCTTTAACACCGCAACAATTCCGTGTGTTAATGATGGTGGCGGAAGGTTTGTTGAATAAGCAAATTGCCTATGAGTTAGATGTATCTGAAGCAACTATTAAAGCGCATGTAACGGCGATTTTCCGTAAGTTGGGCGTACAAAACCGAACTCAAGCTGTATTGGCAATTAATGCATTGAATATTGAAGAAAAGAAAATCTAAGGATTTTTTCCAAAAAAAGACCTCCATCGTGGAGGTCTTTTTTTACGCTGTTTAAGCGATAGAACAATGCGAATTAAACCAATAACTGATATTACGCACCTAAAAGTAATTTCGCATTTTTAAAATGATTTTTAAGTCAGTTCGACGGAGTCTTACATCTAGGGATTAAATAAAGGGATCAGCCTTCGGCTGGAGGTACTTTTGTTTCGGCAAAAGTACCCAAAACCATTGTCATCCGCAAAACTCGTTCACTTGCGCCAAATTATTCAAAGTATCGCAAAAACATTTGTGATTAGAAGTCGTCCTGTCTCAAACACTTGCGGATGACGTTACCGCGTATCGTTCTTTTATTTGAATCAAATTGTGCTTCTGATGTTACTGCGTAACATCAGTTAATACCTTATATAAACAACTTCAACAATAACTTAAGCAATATAGTCTTGCTTAGGCGTCAGATCGGTACAGTACAAAGGGTTGAGCGCACATTGTAATTCATCAATTTGTTCATCGGACACATAGCCGCGCGCTTTGAGATAATCCGCGACACGGTCATCACGTAAACTCAGGAAAGCCGCATCATAAACACCCAAATCCACAAATAGGGCTGCAGTTTCTAAGCTGTTAAAACGATCCAGATAAACATCATTGTCATACATCAGGAAGATATGGTCTTGCTTGGAGTTGGCATCGACATTCAAACGTTGTGCCAATTCAAATGGCGCTGTTTTAATAAACAGTAAATCAGATAATTCATCAAACTGTGTTTTATCCAGCTGGTTTTTGTCGGTTTTGACTTTACCGAGCCACGCTTTAAACACCAAAACCGCACCACCACGCAGTAGCATGCTCCAAATCTGATGACGGGTGTCCAAACCCAAGCCATTGGATTCTGCTTCTAAATTTTGCAGCAGTAGGTCTTCTTGCTCTGCCAGTCGATCGAATAAGCCAAGGCCTTGAGGTTTGTAGGCATTCGGCGCAAAGACATCAAAATTCAGTTCATCAAACACTTGTAACGCGAGAGGAACGGCACTGCGATAGAGTGTTTCCAACGCTTCGACTTGCACATCACTTAATTTGCTGAACTTAAATAGCTGACGCCAATCGATCTCTGGCAAAATGGCATTGGCACCATACTGACGATGAAACTGTAGATTTTGATCAAAACCATGCGGCATTGTTTCTGAAATATTCACAAGATCACTCCTAATATGCGGGGGAGATCAGCTTCTCAAGTGTTGAGTTATGACGCTTCTTGAATTGGCTTGAAACTGATCAACTTCTTATGAATATTTTTAAAACGAACGGCCGCAGCTAAATATACGACTAAAGTTTTAGTTTTTATTTTTGGTTATAAAAATATGATTTAAATCAAATAGATTTTTAATTGTAACTAAGTGTACAAGTGTTCACTCACGCATTCGATATCTTTTGCCATAGGCAATCTAAATTTGATATTTATGGCTAATAAATAGACGAAATATCGGGGCTATTTTGAATGGTCTTGCCGTTGAGACAAATTTTTTTGCCAGTTAGGTAAGTTTAAGTAAAAGCAAGGTAAACAAAAGCCCATTTCATGTGAATGAAATGGGCTACTTTTCACAGAGCGATGTCCTGTAACAACGCTACTGATTTGAAATTTTTAAACCAGATAACCATGAACGCAGTGAAGCCGGTTTCAATGGTTTTTTCAGTAAGACGATGTTTAACTCTTTTAGACGTTGCGGTAGTTCAGGATCAGAATCTGCGGTAATCAGCGCCACAGGGACATTTTCCTGACGGTTATCTAAAATAAAGTCGAGACCGATCTTGTTGTTATTCAAGTGTTGGTCAACCAACCAAACTTGAATATTTTCTTGTTGAATCAACTCCATGGCCTGTTCAGGTTCAGTGGCTTTAAAGACTTGATAGCCCCATTTGGTCAGTAAGGTCGACATCCCTTCCAAAATGGTTTCATCATTGTCTAAGCACAGAATCTTATAGGCTTTGGTCTTCAGCGGAACCGCTTGAGTCGGTGCAGCGACCACTTTTGGCGCAGCGACCACAGGCACTTCAATCATAAAACACGAACCATGACCAAGTTCTGAGAACACATGCACTGGGTAGTCGAGTAGGCTGGTCATGCGTTGCACGATGGCTAAACCTAAGCCCAGACCCTGTTCGCCCCAAGGAGAGGTATGTCCACAGCGTTCGAACTCTTGGAACAACTTAATGCGCTGTTCTTCCGCGATCCCTGGACCTGTATCCCAAACGCCAATACGAATATGTCCTGGACGTGCTGAACGTAGCACACCCACCACAACACGACCACGCGCCGTATAGCGTAGGGCATTGCTGACGAAGTTTTGAATAATACGACGAATCCACTGTGGGTCGGTGTCAATCCAGAACTGAGCATCATGTACGGTCAGTTTGATATTACGCTGTGCCGCAATCGATTTAAATTGCAGTTCAAGATCGCTGAGTAAGTCATGCAGCGGATAAGGCTGACGTTTTGGTTGAATGGTTCCACCTTCGAGTCGTGCAATGTCCAATAGGGCAGAGAGCATACTTTCCGCACCATGCAGCGCACGATCTAGTTGCTGAAGCGTTTTACGATCATCGTCATTTTGTACGCTTTGCTCGAGGGCGGTACTAAACAGACGCGCAGCATGCATCGGTTGCAATAAGTCATGGCTTGCGGCAGCGATAAAGCGGCTTTTCGACATATTGGCTTTATCGGCTTGCTCACGTGCCAATTGTTGTTCAGACAGGGCATCTGCCAACTGTTGGGTACGGTCTTGCACACGGCCTTCAAGCAAGGCTTCATTTTCACGGAATGCAGTAATATCGGCAAAGGTCGTCACGAAACCGCCGCCTTCGATCGGGTTCCCGCGCATCTGAATTACACGACCATCTTTACGAATTCGTTCAAATTCGTGTGCGCTGCCGACTTGCATCCAATGCATACGTTTACGCACATGTTCTTCGACTGAACCAGGACCACATTCGCCGCGTTCAGCGTTATAACGAATCAAGTCTGAAATTGGGCAACCGACATAGACAATGTCTTTTGGATAATCAAACAGTTTGAGGTATTGATTATTCCATGCCACCAAACACATATTTTCATCAACCACGGACACACCTTGAGTCATATGGTCGATCATGGTCATGATCAGGTTTTGGTTAAAGCGCTGCCACTGTGAGGCTTGGTCAAGAATATTTGCGACCTGACCGAGTGCTAAACCATTATTGACCATGGCTGTGGTGAGTAGGGTACGGGCAGATGCCGCACCGATGGTGCCGGCAAGATACTGTTCGGTAAAACGCCACCACATGCCGTTGGCGCTGCTATTTTCATTCAAAACGACATTGTTTTGTGCGCAGAACTGGTTGAAGGCGCGCATAGTTGGACCTTCACCGGTAATGCGTTTTGCCAAAGTAATCAGATCACCTACTTTTAAGCGTGCCACATCATGGTGAATATAGCTGATGTCGTTTGATGTACTTTGAGCCGGGAGGGGCTTGGTTTCATAATAAAAGAAACTTTCGGCCTGAATTTGCTCGGCAACACTTGGACGGAATACGCGGGAAATCCAAATATAGAGGGTGATATTTAAACCGAGTGCCCAAACTACGCCATGGGTAAGTGGATCGAAAGATTCAAACCCTAACAGTGCTTCAGGACGTAACCAACTCAAGCCTAGCGGACCCTGACTTAAAAGATTTTCGGTAAATGTTTTAAATTGTTCAGGTAAGCTACGCAATACGGTTGGTAATAACAGGGTATAAGCCCACATGCCAAAACCGACCAACAGACCTGCATATACACCTTGCTTACTTCCGCCACGCCAATACAAACCACCAATTAGCGCCGGTGCAAACTGTGCCACAGCACTGAAGGCCAATAGGCCAAATACCGATAATTGGTCAATGTCATTGAAGAAATGGAAGAACAAGAAGCCCAATAACATGACCGCTAAAATACATACACGACGTGTGAATTTCAGTACGAGTGGTAGGCGCTTATCATGGCGTGATAATAAACGTGTACGCCATAGTGCAGGCATGATCAAGTCATTACTGAGCATGATGGATAAGGCCACTGACGATACCAACAGCATGCCTGTCGAAGCAGAAAAACCACCGAGAAAGGCAAGTAAAGTCAACCAGTCTTGGTTATAACTTAAAGGCAGTGAGAGCACAGCAACATCGGGGATTGCCAAGTAGGCAGGTGCTGCATGCAGCGCCCAACTGGCAATCGGGATGATCGCGATAATGGTTAAAATCAGATAAATGGCGAACCAACGACGAGCACCACGGATATGCTTTTCATCACGTAGTTCAACTACCGCGACATGGAACTGACGTGGTAGACAAATAATCGCTAAAGCAGCCAATAAAGTTTGAATCCAGAAGCTTTCTGGCACACCTTTGAGCTGGACATCTTTAAAGGTGGTGTTGATGTCATGGCTGATTTGCGCCATGTTTTCAGGTGATTCAAAAACAAAGAAAAATGCGACTGCAAGTAGTGCAAACAGCTTGACGAAAGACTCAAATGCCACAGCCAACATTAAGCCGCCGTGCTGTTCAGTATTGGCAATCTGTCGTGTCCCAAACATCATCGCCAAAATCGCCAATACACCAGTCAAAAACAGCACACTATTGGTGGTGCCGGTCAGACCAGCGGTCGGTTCTAAAATGACCGTTGCACTTAGGGCAATTGCACGTAGTTGCAAGGCTAAATAGGGAATAATGGCAATCACGGCAAGGATCGTGACTAATGACGCTAAGGGGCCACTTTTACCATATCGTGCTGCTACAAAGTCGGCAATCGATGAAATGGCATGATGCTGACGGACACGGCCTAAACGTCGCCAAATATCATAGCCGAGCGCAACAAATAGCAGCGGTCCTAGATAGATCGGCAGGAAAATAATGCCCTCACGAACCGCGGCACCTGTTGCGCCATAAAACGTCCAAGATGAACAGTAAACCCCTAAAGTTAGACTAAAGAGAAGCATTCTGCCGCGAGTACTGAGCCTGCTGGCATGCTTTTCACCAAAGAATGCACATACAAAGAGTAATGCGATGTAAAGGGCCAATACCCCGACGATAAGCCAACTATTCATAGAGCCTGCAGCATATTAATTCTCGCTTAATGATAACGCATCCATAGGCTTAGGGAGGTTATTGCTCAAAATTTAACGACCAAAGTCTAAATTACAAGAGATAAGGAACATTGGTAAGTTTAGCTTCGAAATAATTCGAATTAGAAAATTGCGCGCCAAGGTTCGGCGTAAGGAGAACATTATGGATGAGAGACAGGTAGAACAAATTCTACAGAATCCAAAATTTAAGGAAATGGTTAGCCGTAAAAGTAAGTTGAGCTGGACTTTGACGATCATCATGTTGGTGGTCTATGTCGGCTTCATGCTACTTGTGGGCTATAACAAAGAGTTCTTGATGCAATCCGTGAGTGGTGGTGTAACCACGATTGGTATGCCATTAGGTTTGAGCATTATTGTATTGTCATTCCTGCTCTGTGGTGTGTATTCGTACATTGCAAATAATAAATTAGATGCATTAAACGAAGAAGCAATGCGTGAAGTAGAAGCAATTACTCAAGAAAAAGGACTTCACTAAGATGAAATGGAATTCATTGAAAGCAACAGCACTGGCGGCTCCCGCTCTGCTCATGTCAAGCATGGCAATGGCAGGACCAGATTTAGGTGAAGCACAGCAGCAAGCGACCAACTGGCATGCGATTATCATGTTCGCAATCTTTGTTGGTTTGACTTTGTTTATTACCAAATGGGCAGCGAAGCAAACCACGAACACTGCAGACTTCTATACTGCCGGTGGTGGTATTTCGGGTTTCCAAAATGGTTTAGCGATTGCCGGTGACTACATGTCAGCAGCATCGTTCCTCGGTATTTCCGCAATGGTATTCAGTTCAGGCTTTGACGGCTTGCTGTATTCATTGGGCTTCATGGTAGGTTGGCCAATCGTACTGTTCTTGGTGGCTGAACGTCTGCGTAACTTAGGTAAGTTTAACTTATCTGACGTGGTGTCATTCCGTTTGGCTGAAAAACCTGTACGTACACTTGCAGCAGTCAGCTCGCTTGTGGTTGTCGCGTTCTACTTGATTGCACAGATGGTGGGTGCAGGTCAGTTGATCAAACTACTATTCGGTCTAAACTACAACATTGCGGTTGTGATCGTTGGTCTACTGATGATGGCGTATGTAATCTTCGGTGGTATGTTGGCAACAACTTGGGTACAGATCATTAAAGCAGTGATGCTACTTTCTGGCGCAACTTTCATGGCATTCATGGTCATGAAAGGCGTGGGCTTCAGCTTCTCTGAAATGTTCTCTCAATCGATCCAAGTTTTCTCGAAGGTGCATGATGTATCTTTAACTGAAGCTGCAAACATTATGGGGCCTGGTAAATTGGCTGCAAACCCAATTGATGCGATCTCTCTCGGTCTTGCATTAATGTTCGGTACAGCAGGTCTGCCACACATTTTAATGCGTTTCTTCACAGTAAAAGATGCGAAAGAAGCGCGTAAATCAGTAGTTGTGGCAACAGGTTTCATTGGTTATTTCTACCTTTTAACTTTCATCATTGGTTTTGGTGCGATCCTTTATGTTTCAAACAACCCACAATTCCTTGATGTAGCGAAAATGGCGGTAACTGGCAAGCTAGAGCTTGTTGGTGGTAACAACATGGCTGCGGTTCACTTGTCTGATGCATTGGGCGGTGACTTGTTCATGGGCTTCATTTCAGCGGTAGCATTCGCAACGATTCTTGCAGTAGTTGCAGGTCTAACATTGTCAGGTGCATCGGCAATCTCTCACGACTTGTATGCAAACGTATTCAAGAAAGGTCAAACAACGCCAGAATCTGAACTTCGTATGTCTAAAATCGCGACTTTAGGTCTTGCGATCTTCGCGATGATTTTAGGTATCTTGTTCGAGAAACAAAACGTTGCATTCATGGTTGGTTTGGCATTCTCTGTAGCAGCGTGTGCAAACTTCCCTGTGCTTGTATTGTCGATGTTCTGGAAAGGTTTAACGACGCGTGGTGCGGTGATTGGTGGTGTGGTTGGTCTAGCAACTGCGGTGATTCTCATTGTATTGTCTAAAGCAGTTTGGGTAGATACATTTGCAATCTCTGAAACACCAGTTAACCCATTCAATGGTCCTGCAATCTTTGCAATGCCATTGGCATTCATCTGCTGCTGGTTGTTCTCTGTAACTGATAATTCAGCACAAGCACAAGCTGAGCGTAAAGCATTCGATGCACAGTATGTACGTTCACAAACTGGTATTGGTATCTCAGGTGCTTCAGATCACTAATCTGAATCGCCTAAAAAGCCCCTAACAAGGGGCTTTTTTTATATCTAAGTAAATTATATGGAGCAGTGGATCATGGACAAATCTCTGTCCTATTTGCGTGTATAACTTTCTCCATTGACCGACATTTTCCAATGGCCTTGATCATCTTGATAAGGCGAGCGCTGAATGGTGAATTGTTGAGAGAAATTATCCTGACCGATGCTAAAGCTCTGATCACCAAAACTGCTCAAATGGGCTTTTATTCGCGACTGTTCAGCACCACTGAAGGTTTGGTTGGCAATACTTTTTTCAGTATGTTCTTGATGGTAATACGTCACTTCGCCCGACGATTTGATCACTAATTCACTGTGGTTGTTTTGCCAAGTCCCCACATAATTTTCATGGCCTTTGAGGAGCGGACTGTTTTGTGTACAGGCAGAGAGCATGAGCAGACAGAGGGGAGCAAATACGAGATGTTTTTTCATAATGAAATCTACCACGTAGGAGATTCCTTTGAATATGTGCCTGAAAACTGAAACTTACAGTAGGTTTTTTGAACCTCTTTGGTAATAAGAAACCCATCTAGAACAGTGCTCATATGGATGCTTTTTCAGATTAAGATCAACAAATTTTTGCAATAAAAAAAACTCACTTCGTGCTAATTTAAAATCAATCAGTTGATGATGCTTCAGATCAATCATTTCAGCGCATGAAAAAAATATAGAGATTGAAAATAATGCAAGGTTTTGTAGATTTTTGGAAAAGCTTTAGACTTTTACCCTCAGCATGGCTGTTACTGGTGCAGTTTCTGATCTTGGTTTTAACCGCGATTACCCGAGAAAGTCTGTCTTTTCGTGCGCTAATTTGGGTACTTGGGGTGTCGGTACTATTGATCATTGCCAAAGTGATTCGCCAAACTCCAATGTTTACGATTCTAGGACTGAGTTTTGTTGGCTGCGCCGTATTGTTTTCTACTTTGATTATGCTCGGTGTAAATCATCCCAATATTCAAATTATTGCGCATGGTTTTGAAGCCTGTGCGTATTTTAGTGCAGCCTATGGCTTATTACGCTATATGTTTGCCGATCGTTATTTAACCAAAGATGAACTTTTTGCAGCAGGGGCAGTATTTACCCTCATCGCATGGGGTTTTGCTTTTCTCTATAGTATTTGTCAGCTGATTTATCCGGATAGTTTTGTAAATCCTGCAGAGCCGGGTATGCAGTCGTGGTTAGATTTACTATTTTTAAGTTTTAGTTTGCAGTCTGCAACGGGCTTGTCAGATCTCATGCCTGTGAGTGCGCCAGCACGGGTGTTGGCTATGCTTCAAATGTTTTGTGGAGTGATGTATTTGGCTCTCATCGTTTCACGTTTAATAGCATTGCAATATATTGCCCATTTACCGGAACGCCATGAGCCCAAAGACAAATAATGGCAGAATAAAAAAAGGACGCAAATGCGTCCTTTTTGGTATTCAGTATCTAATATGAATTAGAAACGGAATTTAGCGTTTACGCCAACAGTTTGAGTGTCAAGCGCAACTTCTTCAGCATTAGCATTTACATAGCTAGCACCAACTGCAACAGCAGGAGTGATGAAGTAGTTTACGTTCGCGCCCCAAGCTGAGTCTGGAGTACCAGCAAAGCTAGATTCAGCGTAAGAAGCACCAACGCTTAATTTAGGAGTTACGAAAAGATCAGTTTTGAATTGGTAAGCAGTGTCATCACCGTAGATGATGCCTGATTCGAAACCAATTGCCATGTTAGTGTCGTCGATTGCGCCAACATATTTAGCACGTGCAGTGATTGCGTCTTGGTCTTGGCCAATAGTTGTAGCTTCAGCAACAGCTTTAGCAACACCGTTACCCATAACGTTGAACGCGTCAACAGCAGCTTGGTCAGCAACGCTAGTGTAACCAACAGCAACTAAGAAGTTTTGAGTTGGAAGCGCACCAACTTCTAATGCATAACGGTCGCCGTTGTCATCAGTGTTGTTTGCATTTTTGCTGTCAAGGATAGTGTGGCTGTAAGACGCGCTTGCATATACAGGAACAACTTTAGTTGGAACATAAGCTTCAGCTTTAGCACCAAAGTTATGAGCAATTACGTCAGTACCTTTTGAACCAACTTCGCCGTAGTTGTAAGCAACAGCTACGTTAGAAGCTTGGTTTAAGAATGCAGCTTCTGCTAAAGGGCCTTTTGTAGAGTCAACATTTTTGAAGTAGTAAGTACCTTGAACACCACCAATGAAATCTTTGTCATTTGTAGTTGTGTCGATGTATTCTGCTTGGCCTTGAACTTCAAATTGGTAAGCTTGAGCACCGGTCATGGCTAATAATAAAGCAGTGGCTAAACCGAGTTTTTTCATGATTTTCTACCAGTTGTTACAAATGGATTAAACATTGAGCATTGTATTGTAACAATATATTAAGTCAATGATCCTAAAGGTTATTATTCAGTCTCTAACTCAGATCTTTATTTCATAATAGGAAATTCAGTTTTTACTCTAACTAATAAGTCACTGAAAAAAAATCATTGAGAACAATCAAATAAGTTTGACTAAAGTCGTAATCGAAAAAATAGGCTTGAAAAATTACACAACTTTTCGATCTAAAATAACAATCAATGTATTTATTTTTATTTAAAATAACATTTAATACGAAGGGCAAATTCTAACGCTTTTCACGCATTTGAAGCGATAAATTGCGGCTTTGACTGCTGAATTGTTGGGCTAAAACCACTTATTTGTATATTAAATAGACATTTTTGTTTTAAGTTTGAGGGATATGTCACTTAAATATGTGTCTTTGTGATATTTTTAATATCCTAGTGAAATACTTGGCTTTACATCAGGTTTTATTTGATTCATAATTTGCCAATTGAGTCGTCACACAGTTTAAAAGTGTGACTTTGACCCTGATTCTCCATCATTTGTTTTTTATTCGCCCAGCTTTCCCCAAGGTTGGGCTTTTTTTTTGTCTAAAAATGGAACTTTACCGCAAAGATTATAGATAAAACGGAGATGGAATAAAAATAAATGCCCTTTTATGGTGCATATATTATTGGATTTATCATCGAGTTGTGTAGGCACAGACAAAAAAAATCCTGATTTTCATGGAAAATCAGGATTTTTTAGCCAAAATTTTCGGGAAACTAAAATATTCTGCTGAGGAAGAAATCTAGTGTGCCCTAATACGGTGCATTCTGCACCAATTTATTGCAATTGTAAATATTTATTTAAGCAAGTTCATAAAAAAATTTATTCCTTTCAAATATGTTGCTGTTTTTTTAGCGAATTATCTCGTTTCAAAGTGATAAAAGTGTGACAGGTTAAACACATTTGTATAGAATTTAGAGGTATAAATGTTCACTTTACAAATTAATAAATTATTGATCATTAATTTAAATATTCCCGCGTTTAGTTGAGAAGTGGGTTGGGGTATGCAACAAGTGTGGGGCATAAAATAGATGGAAACATTACGAACAGAGCATATTAGTAAGCGCTTGCAACTTGCGATGCTAGTAATCGTCTTGTCTATCGTATTTATCAGTGTTCCATTGATTGTGAGCAGCAATCAAAATTACCTCAAAAGTGCCGAAGCGCTGAAAGAAATTCAGATGCTGAAAATGGTGGCAGATTTAACTAACCAAATTTCCCGCGAACGTGCGCCAGCCAACAGCGCAATGTCGAGTCAGGGTGAGCAGCGCGAGCAAAAAATTATTGAGTTGGCTGAATATCGTCAGGGCGTCGATCAGCAATATCAAGACACACTGAAGGTTTTAAAAGAAGAGGGCTTTGCACCGATTGCCCAACAGTTAGAGTCCAATTTATATCCGTATTTGTTGCAGGGTCGCAAAACGGTCGATCAATATATTGCGCTGCCTCTACAACAGCGTGAAGCTAAAAAATTAGATCATGCCATCTTGGCGATGTTCCAAGCTTGGGATCAAAGCTATATTGCCATGCAGAAATTGGTCAATCATTCACATGGTAAAGATACCCGTGTATCGAATTATTACACGCTGATTTTATTACTGGCAGAATTACGTGATCAGGCGGGACGAGTCGCATCAAATATTATGGCTGCGGTATCATTTCAACAGGAAATTCCAGAGCAAAATTTAGCGCGGAGTTTACAAACCCAGCGTCAAACACGCTATCTATGGGAATTGATCAATGTCGTGCAGTCCGAACATGACAAAACACCCGAGTTTAAACAGTTACATCATGCGGTACGAACGGAATTTTTAGATAAAGGTTTGCCAATTATTGATGGTTTGGCTCAAAAAAGTCTTCAACATCAGCGTTATCACATGGATGGCACCCAGCTCACTGATGCAATGGTCAATAAATTTGTCACAGTGGTGGAATTGCAAAGTTATATTTTAGATTACAGTCTCAAAGTAGCTGCGGATGAACAACGTGAAGCGCGAAATAAATTGATTTTCACGCTTTTTGTCTCGCTCGTGTCATTACTGACTGCATTATTAACGATGTTCTATGCCAAGAAATGGGTGTTTGAACCTTTAATTCGTGCTCGTAATCAGTTATTTAAACTGGCTCGGCACCGACAAATTGATCAAGGCGTGATTGAACCCAGCAAATTAGGTTATCTCAGTTTATTTGACGCCATTCAGCATATTGAAAATATGCTAGAACAACGTGATGCCTTTGAGTTTCAGCTTAAACATATTGCCAATACGGACTCACTCACCAATGTCGCCAATCGTTTTGCTTTAGATGAATATATTAAATTTCGTGATAGCCAAAATTCAGGTTTTTTACATACAGCACTGATCGTGATTGATATTGATCACTTTAAACAGGTGAATGATCGTTATGGGCATATTGTTGGCGATTTGGTGATTCAACATGTTGCCAATCAATTACGCCAACATATTCGTTCATCTGACTTGGTGGTGCGATATGGTGGAGATGAGTTTTTAGTCCTGATCGAGGGGATTAATATGCTCAAAGCCCAGCACATTGCCGAAACCATACGGCATGATATTCAGCATGTGAATTTCAATTTGGCAGAAGACGAAGCAGATCTCATCGTGACGGTGAGTATTGGTGTTGCAGTGGGTGCCAAAAGCTGGATCGATTTATTAGAGCGCGCAGACCAAGCATTGTTTAAAGCCAAAGCTGCGGGGCGTGATCGTGTTTCAGCCTAAACGCAGCTTGGCAGATTCATATAGTTAGCCAGAAAAATCAATTAATCTTCATCTTTATATAATTTATTGCAGGCTTGTTGGTTCATTTGGCTGCCGTCTTCATTCCAACACTGGGCTTGGGTAATTTTGCCTAAATCGTACTGAAGCACCGCTTCAGGTTGCCCATTGTCATACCAAATTTTATAACTGTTATGACGAACGCCATTACGATAATAACCTTGGCGTTCTAGTTTGCCGTTTTCAAACCACATTTTCAGCTCGCCAATCAGTTTATTGTTTTGAAAATTGGCATAGGTCCACGGTTTACCATTACTGTACCAGCGTTGGCGCAGGCCATTTTCGATCCCATTTTTATAATTTTGAGAAAAAGCCAGTTGCCCATTTGGATGCCAAATTTTGTAATCCCCCTGTGATTCGCCATTGATGATGCTACTTTCTTGTTCTTTTATCCCATTGGCAAACCAAAACTCAAGTTTGCCCTCGTACTCCCCATTTTTATAGGCAATGCGGCTACGGGGTTTGCCGTTGGGGAAGAAGCTTTCAAATACGCCTGAGCCTTGAATGCCATCTGGAAAGTGAATTAAATGTTCACATTCACCGTTTTTAATTTTGCTGTTGCTCAGAAAGATGGTGGTCAGGGCATTGCCATTGGCATAGACATATTGATTTTCAAAGATTCCTTTGTGTTGAGTCGGGGTACTGAGGGCTTTACACTGCGGCTTATCTTTCCATGGGCTAAGATCGGGGTCTTCTTGTGAGACAAACAGCACCATGTATTCGTTTAGATAGCCATCGGCAAAGCTATATATTGGACATAATAAGAGGCTGAAACTTAAGATAAATTTATTCATTGTTAGTATGCTTTTATATTTTAAAAAATTAAAAATTATTCGTTGTTGAGTCCACGATAGGCGTCATCATAAGGATGTTTTGTTTAAAAATAAATAGTGGTTACGCTAAGTTCTCAACAGATAGAAGACTGTTGAAAAGTAAACAATTCAGGTTTGAACTTCATCTTATACTATGGATTTTAAACACCATAAAAATAGTGCAATGAAAAAAATATATCTATCGTTGATGACTGTCCTGAGTTTGACAGCATGTACAGCAAATGAAGGCATGTTGGATTCATCTCAACACTTAAAACAAACCGCTCAAGCCAATTTAGCAAATTCACGGGTGAGTGAAATTCCGTCTTTATTTAATCAAGCACAGACACAGGCAGTATTTGTCACATTTGATGGTCAGCGTTTAAGTCATTATGGCAATGACTTACAGCGCGCCCACACTGAATACATTCCTGCATCTACCTTTAAAATGTTAAATGCTTTAATTGGTTTGCAGCATCAGAAGGCGACAACCACTGAAGTTTTTAAATGGAAAGGTGAAAAACGTGCTTTTCCGTCATGGGAAAAAGACCTGACTTTGGGTGAAGCCATGCAAGCATCTGCAGTTCCTGTATATCAGGAACTGGCAAGGCGAATAGGTTTGGCGTTAATGCAACAAGAAGTCAAACAGGTCGGTTTTGGCAATGCCAATATTGGCAAACAGGTGGATAATTTTTGGTTGGTAGGGCCGTTAAAGATTACGCCTGAACAAGAAGTCAAATTTGCGTATCAGCTTGCGACAGAGAAATTACCGTTTGATGTCGCGGTACAAAAGCAAGTCAAAGATATGCTTTATATTGAAAGCCGTGAGGATGCGAAGTTATATGCCAAGAGTGGTTGGGGTATGGATGTTGAACCCCAAGTCGGTTGGTATACCGGTTGGGTGGATGATGGTCATGGCAAGATCACGGCGTTTAGTTTGAATTTGCAGATGGCAGCAGGGGATGATGTGGCGGAGCGTAAGCAGTTAACTTTGGATGTGTTGGATAAGTTGGGTGTGTTTCATTATTTACGTTAATTTTTTGAGTTTTGAGTTTTGAGTTTTGAGTTTTGAGTTTTGAGTTTTGAGTTTTGAGTTTGCATTGGGGTTGAGTTCCATTACGTAGGAGATTCATACTTTTGAAAGCACAAAAATAAGCAAAATGCTTTTGTTTGGTTGAAGGTACGTCCGAACGGTTCGAGTAGAATGTATAAAATGATGGCACGAATTTTATGGATGGATTTAGTTCAGGTTATTTTCAAAAAAATATGCTTTTCTAAACGTCCTTGCTTAGCATTGGGTTCGAGTTTCCATTGTGTAGGAGATTCCTACTTTTGAACGCACAAAAGTAGACAAAATGCTTTTGTTTGACTGAGGGCACATCCGTGCTGCCCCACTCAAACAGGCGACATCCATGTCGCCGTCATGTGATTGAATATTGTGAAGAACAAGAATTTATGTAGAAATGGCTTTGTTTAAGCTCGTATAAAGTAATTTTCTAGCCTCTAAAATTTCAAATCTATATTGAGCAGTTGTTTCAACATTGATAGCTCCATTTTTACAAAGTGTATAAGCGTTAAATTTTCCGAGTAATTCGCCATAAATTCTTAGCTTTTCTTGTTGTTCAATATATCCATGTATAAGAAGTAAACCTTCATTTTTGCTAAGCAAATTAAAGTCATTAAAAAGTGCATGTCTTAGAGGTTTAAGTCTGTCTGAAATCTCATTAAGAGCTAGTTGAGATTGTTTTGTTTCAAATTCAAAAATTGCCCAAATTTTTAAAACGAGATGATTTATTTCCTCGAGATCTTTGGAAATATTGGTCAATAAATTACGATTATATAGAAGGTTATCTTTTGCAACTGATGCTGAAATATTTGCCTTTTGATTTTAGTAGGTGATTACGCCAGTTAGCAGTGCTCCTAAACCAATTTTTACGGCTGTATCAATTATCTCTAATAAAGTCATATAAATAAAAACGGTGAATGAATCACCGTTTTATCATGCACTTAAAGGAAAGAGAATCTTATTTCAACATCGGCTTTAAAAACTTCGCTGTATGCGACACTTTATTCTTCGCAACAACTTCAGGTGTACCTTCGGCAATAATCATACCGCCACCCGCACCACCTTCAGGGCCTAAGTCCACAATCCAATCGGCAGTTTTAATCACATCCAAATTATGCTCAATCACCACGATGGTATTACCCTTATTACGTAGCTCATGCAGGATGTCGAGCAATTTGGCAATATCATGGAAGTGCAGACCTGTCGTCGGTTC
Organism: Acinetobacter sp. YH16042; assembly: GCF_013417245.1. Lineage (NCBI taxonomy): Bacteria > Pseudomonadati > Pseudomonadota > Gammaproteobacteria > Moraxellales > Moraxellaceae > Acinetobacter > Acinetobacter sp. YH16042. The sequence goes on along the minus strand of NZ_VPEJ01000003.1, from coordinate 73,409 downwards.
ATCAAGCACGTACAAGGTTTTGCCTGTATCACGTTTCGCCAACTCACGTGCCAATTTCACACGCTGCGCTTCACCACCTGAAAGTGTGGTTGCAGACTGACCCAAACGGATATAGCCCAAGCCCACTTGGTTCAAGGTTTCCAAACGACGGTGAATCACAGGAATAGCATCGAAGAAATGCATCGCATCTTCAACCGTCATTTCTAAGACATCTGAAATATTACGACCTTTATAGCCAACTTCTAACGTTTCACGGTTATAGCGTTTGCCGTGGCAGGCATCACAAGGCACATACATATCAGGTAAGAAGTGCATTGCAACCTTAATCATCCCGTCACCTTCGCAGGCTTCACAGCGACCACCTTTCACGTTAAATGAGAAACGACCTGCCGCATAACCACGTGCTTTGGCTTCAGGAGTTTGCGCAAACAGTTCACGAATAGGTGTGAACAAACCGGTATATGTTGCAGGGTTTGAACGTGGTGTACGACCGATTGGGCTTTGGTCAATATCAACGACTTTATCTAGGAACTGTAAGCCATCAATCGAATCAAATTTCTCAGCCGTTAATGTGGTTGCACCATTCAATTGAGTCGCTGCAAGCGGCAATAATGTCCGGTTAATCAGCGTCGATTTACCTGAACCTGATACACCTGTCACACAGGTCATCACACCTAAAGGAATAGTCAAATCGACATTTTTCAGGTTATGACCCGCAGCACCCATTAACTTAATTTGCTCTTCAGGTTTTGGCGGTTGTGTGCGTGTTTTCGGCACATCAATACTGAGCTTTCCTGATAGATATTGACCAGTTAATGAATCTGGATTTGCCAAAATTTCATCATACGTCCCTTCGGCAATCACATGACCGCCATGCACACCTGCACCGGGGCCGATATCAATAATATGATCGGCGGCACGGATCGCGTCTTCATCATGTTCTACAACTAGTACGGTATTACCTAAGTCACGCAAACGTACTAGGGTTTCCAATAGGCGGTCATTATCACGCTGATGCAAACCAATAGAGGGTTCATCCAGCACGTACATTACGCCCATCAGGCCCGCGCCAATTTGCGAAGCCAAACGAATACGCTGAGCTTCACCACCCGACAGTGTTTCTGCCGAACGCGATAAACTTAAATAGTTCAAACCGACAGAGACTAGGAAGTGCAAACGTTCACGAATCTCTTTGAAAATCTTGTCAGCAATTTCGCCTTTGGCACCGCTTAAGTTGAGGTCTTGATAATAGCTTTCAGCATCGCCAATCGACATCTTGGTGATTTGCGCGATGGTTTTATCTTTAACTCGAACATGACGTGAAATTTCATTGAGACGTGAGCCACCGCAAGCATCACATGCAGCATTGGATAAATACTGCGCCAAATCTTCACGCACGTAGTTTGATTCGGTTTCACGGTAACGACGTTCTAAATGCGGCAAAATCCCTTCAAAGGCTTGTACTCGTTTATGCGAGCGACCACGTTCATCAATATAACTGAGGTCAACTTTTTCCTTGCCTGTACCATAAAGGAATTTCTTTTTGGTCTCGGCATCCAGTTCATTCCATGGGGTTTCCAAAGAATAGCCAAAATGATCAGCGACTTTCTGAATCATACTATAGTAATACGGACGTTGACGGTCCCAACCACGGATTGCCCCTTGGCTAATCGAAACTTCATTATTGGGAATCAATTTGTCAGCACTAAAATGGCTGCGTGTGCCTAAACCATCACAAACAGGGCATGCACCGAATGGATTATTGAAGGAAAATAGACGCGGTTCGAGTTCACCTACGGCACGCTCACATTCAGGGCAGGAGTGTTTCGCAGAAAATACGCGGTCTTCTTGTTCGCCTTTCATCCACGACAAAATGGCAATGTCGCCGCCCATGCGTAAAGCCGTTTCAAAACTTTCTGCAATCCGGTTACCAAGATCATCACGTACTTTAAAACGGTCAACGACCACTTCAATGGTGTGCTTTTTCTTTTTGTCTAATTCGGGTGGTGTGTCGATATCAATGACTTCACCATCGACACGGGCACGGACAAAACCCTGACCTTGTAATTGTTCAAATAAGTTGGTGTATTCACCCTTACGGTCACGGACCACAGGGGCAAGCAACATAAGCGCCGTGCCTTCTTCTAGACCTTTGACGGTATCGACCATTTCAGACACAGTCTGAGCCACCATCGGGAGGTCATGTTCAGGACAGTATGGCGTGCCGACACGGGCATAGAGTAGACGTAAATAGTCGTAAATTTCGGTGATTGTTCCCACTGTTGAGCGTGGGTTATGGCTAGTTGATTTTTGTTCAATGGCAATCGCGGGACTCAAGCCTTCAATCGAGTCGACTTCGGGCTTTTCCATTTGCGAAAGGAATTGGCGCGCATAGGCAGATAAGGACTCGACATAGCGACGTTGACCTTCAGCATACAAGGTATCAAAAGCCAAAGAGGACTTCCCTGAACCAGAAAGACCCGTAATGACCACAAACTTGTCGCGTGGAATATCGAGTGACACATTTTTTAAGTTATGGGTACGTGCGCCTCGAATACGGATATGGCTTTGGCTCATGCAAGGGGTCCTAAAAGATTCATCGAAAAACCTATATATGATAGCGCATGAAAAATGTTCAAGCTTTATTTAAATGAAATTAAACGTCAGCCTATGACGGCTAAATTAACCTATTGTCAAAGCTGTAAACTTTATCTAGGGTAATTAATAGAAAAATTGCATTCATCCAGTTTGAGCTGTTAGGGATGGATCATCATTTGGCAGTTTAGGCAATCTATCCTAAGCGAGTTAAAACAAAAAGGAAAATCACATGATTGTTGGAAAAATTTTCATCGCCCTGATTGCATTCTTGCATATTTATTTTTTAATTTTGGAAATGTTTCTCTGGGATAAACCTTTAGGCATGAAAGCTTTTGGCAATAGTGCAGAAAAAGCAAAACTGACTAAGGTGCTGGCACAAAATCAGGGACTCTATAATGGCTTTTTAGCAGCAGGGCTGATTTGGTCACTGTTTGCACCTGAAAGCTATGCTGTTGCACTGGCGAATTTCTTTTTGGGCTGTGTGTTGGTTGCAGGGATCTATGGCGGCATCACTGCGAGTAAAAAAATTATCTATATTCAGGCGCTGCCAGCCTTAATTGCTTTAATAGTGGTGAATTTTGTCTAAGCAAATCATGTTTTGAAGCGTAGACTACGTGGCGTGATGAATTAATTTGTGGAAACGGTTAGGCATGCTGTCCTTATTTCTCAAAAGCTTAATGGGTGCATTTGTTGTGGTATTAATTGCCTTACTATCTAAAAGTAAGGCATTTTATATCGCCGGTTTGGTCCCGTTATTTCCGACTTTTGCGTTGATTGCCCATGTCATTGTGGCAAATGATCAGGGTGCATCCGCATTACAAAAAACAGCGTTGTTTGGGCTCTGGTCTCTTATCCCGTATTTCATTTATTTATTGTTGATGTATCTGCTCGCAACACGTTTGAGTTTAACGGCATGTTTGAGTGTAGCAACGTTGAGTTGGGTGCTTGCTGCAGCTGTTTTGATTTATGCATGGCAGAGTTTTCAGTAAGCATCAAAGCCAATATCGGTGCTGATTCAGATCATTTATAAAACAATAGATTTGGCTAAAATTATGATGAATTTCCAATCATTAAATATGTGATTTTGAATGTAAGTATTTGAATAAATAATTATAATTCTGCCAGAACAGCAAATAATCATGATAAGAGCAAATAATGTTAAAACAATTTTGGGTGATCATCTGCCTCATGTTTTCAAGCCAAATCCTGTGGGCTGAAGACAGTCAAATCCTCGCGTTTGAACAGTTTATTGACCCTGCAGAAGAGCAGCGCTATAGCGTGAGCGTGCCTGCGGTCGCGCAAAATGAACAGCTATGGTCTGTGGTATATATGGTGCTACAAACCAACCAAGTCCCTGAGAATACTGTTCTGGACTTTAAAGTCGTTCCCCAAGGCTTATTGTTGAAAAATAATCCTGCACAAAAAATACAAGAGTATGCTTTTGACGGCGTGCAGTTGGCACAGAAAAAAGACTATGTATTGTCCCAATTTTCCAATCTGAGTGAGCAACTGGAAGATCAAACGGGCAAGAAAGTGCAGGATGCATCGCTCTTTGATACTAGTCGTGCCCATGTATATGCCCGCGTAGAAGATTGGGTGCCTGACTATAATGCACAAGCAACTCAATTGAATATTGAACTGGGTAAACTTAATGAAATGCAGGTGAAAGGGCTGTATTTGATTTTAGGCAAAGGTGAAAAGCCCAAGGATTTATTGGCCATTGCTCAATTTGATCCGATGATCAAATCACAATTTCATTCAGAAGAAATGCAGGAACGCAAAGCAGCGCGCAGTGAATTGCGTGAAGCACGTTTTGCGATCTTCTTGGTGATTATCGCGATGGGGATTTTCCTCGGATGGTATCGTTTTAAACGCTAATGCTTAAAATGATCATGCAAGGTCATTTTAAAAACCGAATCCAACCGTATAAAAAAAGGATCTAAAAGCAATTTTAGATCCTTAAATTTTTATACAGCTTAAATCACAGGTTTATTCTACAGGCCATGTCCGCTGTTGATACGCGCTGTCCCAGAACATCCATTCTAATTTTGCGCCGTTCGTATAAGCCGCATGCATTTTTTCACGTGTATCTGCATCGCAGCGAGCCGCCACTCGATCAATAGTTTGAATCACGTTTTGCACAGCAGTATTGAAGTCTTCACCTGAGTAGGTATCGATCCATGCTTGGTAAGGGTTATTCGGTACAGATTGGCTGACAATGGCTTTGCCGACTTCAGCATAGATCCAAAAGCAAGGCAGGAGTGAGGCAAGGACCACAGGGTAACTTTCTGACCATGCTGTTGCCGTTAGAAACGAAGTGTAATGATGACAGGCAAGGGTCAGTGGAGTATTTTCAAACTGTTCTTTGCTAATGTTGAAACCTTGCATAAAGTCATTGTGCAGACTACGTTCCACCACGATGGCAATTTTTGCCGCTTCAGAAAACTGAATTACATCGTCGGCATCAAATGCCTTGGCTGCACACACTGCAAGCGCACGACCATAGGCCAATAAATAATGGGCATCCTGAATGACATAGTGGCAAAAGGCATCGCGGCTTAAGCGGCCCTGAGCCAATTCCTGATTAAACGGTAGATGGAGTATCTGCTGATATAACGCGGTATTACGTTGCCAAACTTCTTCAGAAAAACGCATTGAACATTCCTGTCGTTAAAAATGAAAGACGGGTCTACACCATGATGCGATGTAATTGAGAGCCTCCATCTTAGAGTGTTTATTCAAAATGTAACGAATAATTTTTGGTTTCAATCCTGAAAAGCGGCATAATTGCGCCATAAACTTAGCTTCAAACTGGGTATTCCCTCATTTTGAAATCTTATTGAATGAATAGGTCGATCTATCATGATGAAACATTTTGGTTTCTCAATCGTCTTTACGATCGTGTGTCTTGCCATTTCTGCATATTGGGGTCTGAATCATGGCCCAAATGCAGGTGTGCAAGCCATGCTGACAGCACTGACCATTACTGCAATTTTGGCAGTGATGGAAGTATCATTGTCATTTGATAACGCTGTAGTGAATGCATCGGTACTCCGTGGTTGGGATCATTTCTGGAAAATGATTTTCTTAACCGTCGGGATCGTGATTGCTGTATTCGGTATGCGTTTGATTTTCCCAATCGTCATTGTTGCTGTAACGGCTGACATGGGCGCAATGGAAGTGGTGCGATTGGCATTGAATAATCCAATTGAATACTCTGCAAAATTGATGGCACATCATGCAGAAATTGCGGCCTTTGGTGGTGCTTTCTTATTGTTGGTGTTCCTGAACTTCTTCTTAGATGAAGGGAAAGATACCCATTGGTTCCGTTGGCTAGAGCGCCGTTTGGCCAATCTTGCAAACGTTCCTGCGATGTCCGTGTTTATTGCCCTAATTGCGTTATTGGTAATGGCAGCAAACGTGGCCGAAGCCTCTCGTCTAGCGGTAGTGATGGCGGGTATCTGGGGGATCGTGGTGTATATCGGTGTCCAAGTACTGAGTCATTTATTGGGTGGTGAACCTGAAGTTGATGAAAACGGTAATGCGGTTGGACATGATGCAAATGGCGTACCGACGGGCGTGATCAAAGCAGGTTTTGGTGGTTTCCTTTACCTTGAAGTACTCGATGCCTCATTCAGTTTTGATGGTGTGATTGGTGCATTTGCGATTACCTCTGATGTCGTAATCATTATGCTCGGTCTTGCTATTGGTGCTATGTTCGTGCGTTCAATGACCATTTACTTAGTGGATAAAGGCACCTTAGATGCTTATATCTTCCTTGAACATGGTGCGCATTATGCGATTGGTGCTTTGGCCTTCATTATGTTGGCGAGTGGCACAGGTCTGCATGTCCCTGAAGTGGTAACAGGCCTGATTGGTGTGGCATTTATTGTTTGGGCGGTGATTGCCTCAATTCAATATAAAAAGCGCCAAGAAAGTCTAGGCTAATTTAAATTTGCCTAATATCTCCCAAAAAGCGCAGCATCAGCTGCGCTTTTTATTTGTCCAATCATCAGGATATTTAAAATCAATAAAAATCCTGCTTCGCTTTAAGCTGAATGTCCTATAATCCCATTCCAAGATTAATGAATTTTTAACCAGCTATGATGAATGCTCTTGAACGACGCTCAACTTTTGCTTTGAGTAGTATTTTCGCCTTACGTATGCTGGGGCTGTTCATGATTATTCCTGTTTTCTCTGTGGCAGGTCAGCAATATGCAGGGGCAACACCGGCACTCATTGGTTTAGCGGTGGGTGTCTATGGCTTGACCCAAGCAATTTTACAGATTCCGTTTAGTTTGATTGCAGACCGTTATAGCCGTAAACCGTTGGTGGTGATCGGGCTGCTGTTGTTTGCTTTAGGCGGTGCAATTGCGGCGATGTCCGATAGCATCTATGGCGTAATTATCGGGCGTGCGATAGCCGGTGGTGGCGCTGTGTCTGCGGTAGTGATGGCTTTGTTAGCCGATGTCACTCGTGAAGAACAGCGTACTAAAGCTATGGCGATGATGGGGATGAGTATCGGTTTGTCCTTTGTGGTGGCATTTAGCCTTGGACCTTGGCTCACAGGTTTAGTTGGCATCTCGGGTTTATTTTGGGTGACCACCATCATGGGACTTGTGGCAATTGCGATGTTGCTGTTGGTGCCGAAAGTGACACGTCATCACCGAAATTTCCAACAAGGTTATCTGACGCAATTGAAGCAAGTGCTGAAAATGCCTGATCTAAATCGGTTGCACGTTTCAGTCTTTGCATTGCATTTACTACTCACAGCGATGTTTATTTATGTGCCATCTCAGTTGATTGACTTCGCCAATATTCCCTTGCATTCGCATGGTCTGGTATATTTGCCGCTTTTGGTCGTGAGCCTGTTTTTTGCCTTTCCGAGCATTATTCTGGCGGAAAAATATCGCAAAATGCGTGGCATTTTCTTGACCGCCATTGGTGGCATTATTCTAGGATTGGGCATCTTAATTTTTGGTTTCGAATCTAAATATATTCTGCTTACTGGCTTAGGATTATTCTTTATTGCATTTAATGTGATGGAAGCATTATTACCGTCATGGTTATCGAAAGCGGCTCCAATTCAGTCTAAAGCGACAGCCATGGGCGTGAACGCCAGCAGTCAGTTTCTGGGGGCATTTTTTGGTGGTATGATTGGCGGGCAACTTTTGTTGCTAAATGATACGGCAATGGGATGGGGCATCCTGACAGGGCTAGCCATTTTATGGTTGATCATTAGTTTTGGGTTGGCTCAGCCGCGTTATTTATCGTCTATGGTTTTCAGTTTGCCTGAAGATAAAGAAACGGATGAATGGACTTCTCAGCTTTTAGCAATTCGTGGTATTGAAGAAGTTGTGGTGATGTCTGACCAGCAAGTGGCTTATGTAAAAGTGGATAAGCAGCAGATGGATGAATCTGCGCGACAACATTTAACGCACTTGTTAGGGAAAGAGGTAGCCATTTAAGCATAACTCTTATAAAGTAAATAATAGAAACAAATAGGAAGAATACGTCTGATGCGTGGTGTAAATAAGGTCATTTTAGTTGGTACTTTGGGTCGTGACCCTGAAACAAAAACTTTCCCAAATGGTGGTTCTCTCACTCAGTTTTCAATTGCAACGAGTGATTCATGGACAGATAAAAATACAGGTGAACGTAAAGAGCAAACAGAATGGCACCGTATTGTGTTACATAACCGCTTAGGTGAAATTGCACAGCAATATTTGCGCAAAGGTTCTAAAGTTTATATTGAAGGTTCATTACGTACTCGTCAGTGGACAGATCAAGGCGGTCAAGAGCGTTACACGACTGAAATTCGTGGTGAACAAATGCAAATGCTTGACAATAATCGCCAACAAGGCGAACAAGGTCAAGGCGGTGATTTTGGTCAGCCTCGTTTTAATAATCAACAAGGTGGTTATAACAATAACCAAAACCAAGGTGGCTACGGTAATAGCTCAAACCAAGGCGGTTATGGCAATAACCAACCGGCTCAAGGCAATAGCTATGGCAATAACAACCCAGGTGGTTTTGCGCCAAAACAACAGCCTGCACCGACACCGGCTCCTGCAGCAGCAGATTTAGATGACGACTTACCGTTCTAATGAACCTTAAACACAGCGTTTAAAACGGTAGATCATCATCAAAAAAAGCCCTCAATCTTGAGGGTTTTTTTTCGCAGGTCTCATCTTGAAAGATCAGTTTTATTTTGCAATTGAGTCGACGACTTATTTTTTTGCAGAAACCCACATGGTAATTACGGCTTTAAAAACGGCTTCATTACGCGTGTTGTTCACCACTACATTCACCAAATAATCACTCCCTGCATTCCACGTAAAATTAGCATCGACAGGCGTGGCAATGGCCGTTAAATCTGTATCGGCTTTTTTCAAATATTCCACAGTCATGCCTTTGGGAATCCAACGATGGCTGCTCGGAACGGTCACATCGGTCATGGTACCGCCAGCCAATTCAGCCATATTACACATGGCAATCGCGTGGACAGTGCCAATATGATTCAACACACTGCGCTGTTTTTTAATATGTAGTTCACAGTATTGGGGCTTTAATTCATCAAAAACAGGCGAAATACTGCTGAAATACGGTGCTTTTAAACACAGCAATTTTGAAAAAGTCCATTTCCCTGCGGGTTTGTTTTGGAAGGTCTTCCATAATTTTAATGCTTGGCTCATGCTTAATTATCCGTCATTATTCAGAATATAATTCTAATACAGAATATTGTTCTGTTAATGGCGTAAATGACGTCACAGCTATTAAAAAAAGCCAACATTGTTTTAAAATGACCCGAGCAAAGGAAAGTATCAATGTCGTCAAATCAAGCATTATTGCAACGAATTTACAGCGGTCGCAGAGCGGAACTTAAAAGGCAGATCTTAGGAGAAGCCCTTGCATGTTTTTTAGAACAAGGGATTGAAACGACGACGATTGAACTTGTGCGAGACCGCGCAGAGACCAGTGTTGGTGCGATTTACCATCATTTTAAAAATAAAGATGGTTTAGTAGCAGCATTGTATTTTGCGGCATTGCAAGATCAATTTGCGAAAAGGGCAGACGCCTTGACACAGGCCCAATCGCTGCAGGAAGGCATTCAAGCCATTTTGTGCTCGTATATAGACTGGGTCGAAGCGTATCCTGATTTTGCAGGATTCTTGTATGCGGCAGGGTTTAGTATGCGTAAGGAAACGCTACAAGCCGAGTTAAAACAACATAATCTACAACGCAATACCGCGCTGCTGGATTGGTTGACCGCACAATCCGATTGGCATTTGATCGAGCATTTACCCAAAGAATTAATGATGTCTTTGGTCTTAGGGGCAACGGAAAATTATTGTCGGGCATGGTTATCGCATAAAGTCAAAACGCCACCATCACACTATAAACAACAGTTTACACAGGCTGCTTGGCAGGCCCTCTGTATGGATATAAAGCCTTGCTCTCATTGAAATTGATTGGTTTGCTCGATGGAAAGGCAAAGATTGATTTAAATAATAAATCTAAAAATCCGATAGTTTTTATAAAAAAGTTCGGTTTTACCTATGATTTGATAAGTCGTATTCTAGCTTCAACAGATAAGCAATCCCTGAAATGAGTTAGAGGAATATCAAATGAGTTTAATTAATACTGAAGTAAAACCATTTAACGCTACCGCTTACCAAGACGGTCAATTTATTGAAGTTTCAGAAAAAGACTTCTACGGTAAATGGTCTGTGGTGTTTTTCTATCCTGCTGACTTTACTTTTGTATGTCCAACAGAATTAGGCGATCTTGCTGATCACTATGCTGAATTCAAAAAAATGGGCGTAGAAATTTATTCAGTATCTACTGATACACACTTTACGCATAAAGCTTGGCACGATTCTTCTGAAGAAATTAAGAAAATCGAATACCCAATGGTTGGCGATCCAACTTGGACACTTGCGAAAAACTTTGATGTTTTAATTGAAGCGGATGGTCTTGCTGACCGTGGTACTTTCGTAATTGACCCTGAAGGTAAAATCCAAATCGTTGAAATCAATGCAGGTGGTATTGGTCGTGATGCTTCTGAATTGATGCGTAAAGTAAAAGCTGCTCAATATGTACATGCACACCCAGGTGAAGTATGTCCTGCAAAATGGAAAGAAGGTGAAGCGACGCTTGCACCATCGATCGACCTAGTGGGTAAAATCTAATTTGGTGATCCAACCGTAGATTTAAAAAAGCCAGAACTCAGTTCTGGCTTTTTTTGTGGTCTAGAACATTAAACTAAATAGCCATCATGTTCTGGAGCATAGCCACGAACTCCATCGACTAAATAGTCAATTAATCTTTCCATGACTAGGCGTTGACCTTTGCGCGAAGCATATACCAATTGTACCGTACCGACATTTGAGCACCATTCGGGGAAGAGGTGAATTAAACGACCTGCCTCAATATCTGCTTGTACCGTTAAATACGGTAAGTCTGCGATGCCTAAACCATCGAGTACCGCATAATAAGCACCGGCTAAGTCATTGCTTTTAATCCGAGGTTGTAAGGCAATTTCAATCTGCTCTTGCTGTCCCGTATGATGCAAATGCCATTGATAGCGGTTTTTCTGTGTACCCAAAACGATACTCGGAAATTCTGTCAATTCGAAAATATGCTTTAACTCGCGTCCTTGTAAAAGTTCAGGACTAATCACTAAGCAATGCACGGTTTTAATCACGTCACGTACAATAATGCTCGAGTCTTCATTTTTACTAAAATTGGTACGAATCGCTAAATCAATGTCGTCATGCAAGACATCTACACGGCGGCTAGACAGCTCAAGTTCGACCTGAACTTTGGGATGATCTTTTAAAAATTGATTTAACAAGGGGCGAATTTGATGTTCCATCATGACCGGTGGACAACTAATTTTAACCAAGCCTTCAAGTTCACTTTTTTGCTTCAGGAGCACCTGATGCGCACATTCAACTTGTTCGATTACTTTTATGCATTCTTCATACAATTCTTGGCCTAATGTCGTGACCTTAAAGTGTCGGGTAGAACGCTGAATAAGGGTGACATTATATTTGGCTTCAAGATCTAAAATGCGTCGGCTTAATTTTGATTTTGTAATATTCGATGCTTCACTTGCAGCGCTAAAACCGCCATGTTTCACCACCAAGTAAAAGTAGTAATAATCATCAAATGAATGCATGGATCACCTTATGCAGTGAAAATTATTTCAATTCAAATCATCATACGTCAATTTATACATCAGGTATAAAAAAAGCGGCTCGAAGCCGCTTTTTACTACTGAAGGATTATTTCTTTTCAGTATTTTGCGTATAGCTGTTGATTAGGTTGCGGTAGTCCGGTATATGGTTGCCGAAAAGCGCACCTAAACCTTCAATATCATTACGCCAGTCGCGGTGTAATTCACACGCGGTACCAAACCACGTCATAAGCTGCGCACCCGCTTGCGTCATACGTTGCCAAGCTGAGTCACGGGTTAAATGGTTGAATGTACCTGAAGCATCGGTCACCACAAAGACGTCAAAGTCTTCTTCTAAAGCAGACAAGGTTGGAAATGCAACACAAACCTCAGTCACTACACCGGCAATAATCAATTGCTTTTTGCCTGTTGCTTTGACGGCTTTCACAAAGTCTTCATTGTCCCAAGCATTAATTTGACCTGGGCGTGCAATATAAGGTGCGTCAGGGAACATCTCTTTTAGTTCTGGAACCAATGGACCGTTTGGACCTTGTTCAAAACTGGTGGTGAGAATCGTTGGAAGATTAAAATATTTTGCGGCTGCAGCCAGTGCGAGCACATTATTTTTAAATTTATCTGGATCAATGTCGCGAACCAATGAAAGTAGACCTGTTTGATGGTCAACTAAAAGTACCGCGGCATTATCTTTGTCTAAACGAACGTAAGGTTTGCCCATTTTATTGTCCTCTTTCCTGTTTGCAAGTACGCAGGATCAGATGAAATCTGCGTGTTAACTAGATTTAGAATAGTTGTAAAAATGAGACAATGAAATGGGTTTAAATGAGAAGCTCAATCATAAAATTGGGATAATTCATCGTTATATATGACTTAAAGCTTAGAATTTCTGAATTAATGCTTGGTTTTGAGTGAGGTGCAGATTGTATGTCTGAGTATTGTTCTAAATTTGAGATATAGAATGCTATCTGGATGATGGCCATCAAGTATTTCAAAGCTTAAAATAAGCGCTATGTTCATCCTATCGTATGAATATAGGAGCTAAGAAATGAAAAAAGTAATTGGTGTTTATCGTAATCAGCAAATGCACTGGGTGGGCGATGGTTTTCCAGTCAAAAGCTTATTTTCCTATGATCGTCTAGGTCAGGCGATTAGCCCATTTTTGCTTTTGGATTATGCGGCACCTTATCAGTTCGATCCCACCACTGCACGGCATGGTGTAGGTTCACATCCACATCGTGGTTTTGAAACGGTGACTATCGCCTACAGCGGTGAAGTGACTCATAAGGACTCAAGTGGTGGTGGCGGCACAATTCAAACAGGCGATGTGCAATGGATGACCGCAGGGTCGGGTCTGGTGCATGAAGAATTTCATTCGCCTGAATTTGCTCAAGCAGGTGGTCTTTTTGAAATGGTTCAATTGTGGGTGAATTTACCGGCAAAAGACAAAATGACCCAGCCTCGTTATCAAGCGATCACACGCCAAGATATTCCTCGCATAGACATGGATGAAGGTGCAGGGCATATTCGGGTGATTGCTGGTGAAATGGGTGGTCACCTTGGGCCTGCACAAACCTTTAGTCCAGTGAATGTCTGGGATGGTGAATTGAAAGCTCAATATGAAACCACCTTACATGTACCTGAAGGGCATAACACCATTTTGGTGGTCTTGAAGGGTGAGGTTGTGGTGAATGAAAGCCATAAAGTTCAAGACAGTTCGATGGTCATGTTTGCCAAAGATGATATCGCCATTCAGCTACAAGCGTTGCAGGACACACAATTTCTGTTACTTAGCGGTGAGCCACTAAATGAGCCGATTCAAGGTTATGGCCCATTTGTGATGAATAGCAAAGCTGAAATTATTCAAGCCTTTGATGATTTCAATAACGGAAAATTTGGTGAAATTGCGCTAGCGCATGAGGCTTAAGTGAAATTCATGCCGTTGAAATAGCCGAAAAAAAAGCCTCTGAACAGTCAGAGGCTTTTTTATTGAGCGCTGTAGTATTTATAGTCGTCATGATTTAAATATCATTTTACTTTTTATAAATTGTGATGAATTTATCACTTTCTTATGTGGCGCATCTTAGCGAGACTTGGCTTTAAAGTAAACCGAAAGTTATAAAAATGGTTAATTTAATTGTTTGGTTTTATAGAGTAATTAAAATTTTAAAGAAAAATATGTTTAAAAAACAAAGCTTAAATTGTGTGCTTTTTGACTGTAAATATTTGTAAATTTAACTTAAAAACGGCTGTACTGAAATCCATACAAAAAGTGCGAATCTGGTATTTTTTAATAGCTATTTTTAACTTCTGATCAGTCATACTTTTAAACTGTGTTTTATAGATGGAAAAGAAAATTGGAAATTGCAGTCATCGGTAGTGGCATGGCTGGGCTGGCTACCGCAAGAATTCTTAAAGACGCAGGGCATAACATTACAATTTTCGAAGCTCTGCCTGGTCGTGGTATGGATAGCCACAGCACTGAGTTTGAAGGCGGCTTGATCGATGCCCCTTTGCGTGTGATGAATCCACACCTTTGGAAAAATACCTTAAGTTTGGCGACCCATTTAGGGATTAAAACCTTCCCAGTCCGTACCTATATGGCATGCAGTTGGCTATTTGAAGATCGTACAGAAACGTGGTTGACCACCAGTCGTAGCCGTATTGGTAATTTCCCAATTATTAATAATCGTAAAGGCTTACAACAATATGGCTGGCGTTTAGTCAAAGGAATGTTGCAACTCAAAGCCGCGATCACTCGATTTTTTAAATCAAAAAATCAGGACATTACGCTTGCTGAATTCATTAATAAAAATGAAATTGAAGAAGTATTTTGGCATGGTGCAGTCATGCCTGTGTTGTATACCATTTGCACTTGTAACCCGAAAACGATTGGCGAATGGCCTGCGAAACCGCTGTTGATTTTCTTGCGTCAATTGACCAATGGTGATGCCTTGTTGCGTATCCAAGGTGGTACACCTGCGTTGGTTGATAAACTGATTGAAGGTTTAAATATTCAAAGTGGTACGGCAATTACCAAAGTGCTCGAGCAAGACGATAAAGTCTTGGTGGAAACTGAGGCCGGTGCACATCATCTATTCGATCGCGTGGTTGTTGCGACACCAACCACCAAAACGGAAGAATTTTTAGATTCTACTCAGTTTGCTGACGATATTGAGCTCTTAAAGAAATTTAAATTTGAGCAAGGTCAGTTGGTGATCCACACTGATCAAACGGTGATGCCGCCGAAGCGCAAAGATTGGTCTGTACTAAGTTATATGATGGATCGTAAATTTACTCGTCAGCAATTTACCGTGTGGCTTAACTCAATCGAGCCGAGCTTGGTGGGTAAAACTCCAGTGTTCCAAACTTGGCAGCCAGTGACACCGATTGATCCTAAAAAAGTGATCTCTTCGGTCAGTTTGACACGCGCAGTGGTGGATTCACATACGGTGGCGCTGAATAAAGAGTTACAGCAACGACATTTATCCCCTGAGCGTAAAGTCTTCTTTTGTGGCTCATGGTCTTGCGATGGTCTGCCGATTTTAGAGTCTGCGGTAACGTCTGCTATGCATATTGCAGAAATTTTTGGTGCGCCATTGCCGTTTGTGGGTTTAAAACCTAAAGTGGAGGTTGCCCCTCAACTCGGTTACTAACATGAAATGGCTTCAAGCAATTCGTCAGTACGTCCCTAGCCATAAATATGCGATTAACAGTCGACTACTCGGAGATGATGCGGAGCTTGCTTGGAGCAATTTGGGCTATTGGAATGATGCAAAATCATCCTATCCTGCAGCCTGTCAAAAACTCGCTTTCCATCTTGCCGAATCCATTCAATTAAAATCTACAGATCGTGTTTTAGACCTTGGTTGTGGGCAGGGCGCGAGCTTGGTTTTTTGGATGGAACATTTTCAAATTCAAAACTTATCCGCAGTCGAATTGCAAACCGCATGTGTGGAAAAAATCCAAAAAAATTTAAATTCAAAAATCAAAATACAACAAGATTCATTTTTGAATTTAAAAAATATTTATCCACAAAACTGTATGGATGCCGTACTGTGTATTGATGCTGCGTATCATAGTGAGTTGAATTCATTGCTTTCATCAGTCGTTGATGTTTTGAATTCAAAGGGACGCTTTGCTTTTCACTATTTGATGTTGTCCGATGCGTTTTTGAATTTAAATTCAGTGCAACGATTGAAATATCAAAGTCTGTTGAAAGCAGCAGATGTGAATTTGAAAAATTTAAATTCAAAGCAAAATTTACAACACCAAGTGCAACAGGCAGGTTTCGAAAATATCCAGATTGAAGATATCAGCGAATTCGTATTTCAGGGTTTTGCCGATTATATTCAAGAACAACAACGTCAGATGAGCCTGAGTCATGTGGATCAATTCAAAATCAAGATGACGGCAAAATTGTGTGAGAAGTTGTATCGAGACGGGCTGATTCGTTATGTGCAGATTAGCGCGAGGAAGCCATAAAAAAGAGGCTTTAAAAACATCAAAGCCTCACTAAAAAGCGCGGCTAAGAAATGGTGCCGGCACACGGATTCGAACTGTGGACCTACTGATTACAAGTCAGTTGCTCTACCAACTGAGCTATGCCGGCGTTGTGGAATGCATTCTACAGATTTTTTGAAGTGGTGCAAGTTAAAAAAACAGCAAATCGAATGTAATTTATACGTTTGATTTATTCAGCATTCGACCGATGTTTGGCTCTAAAAACCAGAGAAATAAAAATAGGTAATGTTTCGCCCACAAGATGTGGGCGAAAAAATAGGATGGGTGAGCGTTGAGTGCTATTTCATTCTTAAAATTTGGTCTAGATCCTGTGCGCATTCTTCAAGTGTATATGCCATCTCCAGTTGCATTTGGGGGCGGAGTTCATTCGCGAGCTTTCGCCATTCGTCAATCAGACGCTGTGCTTTTTGAATTTTATGTTTATTGATGTCTTTGGCAAGGGTTGGGGTATAGCCACCACGTTTGGCGTTCTTGATCTGCTTAACATAATTCTGGCTGTTATTCATGTTCTCTCCCGAATAGCAGTGATATATGAAATGTGTTTTTTAAGTTTTTCGTTGATCAAGTTAAAAGTACCGCAATCGCGTTTCAGTTCTATGATGTTTAAATTAATGAATAATTTTTTGAATAGCACCTATATTGAGAGGATGATTTATTTTTAGCATAGGCTTAAGTAATTGTCTTTAGAATATAAAATTTGTATTTGTAAATAAACGTGTCTTTCTTACTGCCAATAAAAAATCCATAAGTCGTGCATTAGGAAAAAACGTGTGATTTAAATCCATCAATCAGGACTCAAATACTGTGAAGCTATTGAGCTAAACAAATAGAAGATCAATTAGGGGAATATTTAATATTGAGAACAATAAAATTAAAAAAGGCCTAAATTTTATCAATTTAGACCTTCATTCTGCTTGGTATAGCAGTTTATTCTGGCGGTGAAAGAGGGATTCGAACCCTCGAAACGCTATAAACGTTTACACACTTTCCAGGCGTGCTCCTTCAGCCACTCGGACACTTCACCTTTTGCGCGGTGGATAATAGCGAAAAAAATATATTCTGCCAAGAGAAACAATTGAATTAGACAAAAACATCTTGAGCGGTGCTATGATTCGCAAAAATCCTGTCTAAATTGAAGACAATTATATGCAAAGTACTGCACAAAAAGCCGCATTGCCTGCCATCACCTTGGCAGCTTTGGGCGTAGTATTCGGAGACATTGGGACGAGCCCATTATATGCGCTGCGCCAATGTTTCCTCACAGCACACTTGGCGATTAGCGAAGCGTCTGTGCTGGGTATTCTGTCCCTGATTTTCTGGTGCATCATGCTGACGATTAGTTTTAAATACGTCAGCATCATCATGCGCGCAGATAACAATGGCGAGGGCGGTATTATGTCGCTGTTGGCCTTGAATCTACGAACCACACGAATTGCCGAAAACAAAAAAATCTACCTGATTGCCCTTGGCTTTATTGGGGCATCTTTGTTCTTTGGTGATGGGATCATTACCCCCGCAATCTCTGTGTTATCCGCGATTGAAGGCTTAAGTATTGCGACGCCGATGTTTAACCAATGGCTGCAACCCTTATCGATCGGTATTTTAGCGGGGCTATTTTTAGTGCAACGCCATGGCACAGGCACGATGGGTAAATTCTTTGGGCCTTTAACGCTCATGTGGTTTTTATCCATTGGTGGTTTTGGACTATGGAGTATTTCGCAAACGCCATTTGTATTGACCATGATCAGTCCACATTGGGCCTTCAATTTTGTGGTTCAGCAGCCTTATGTTGCATTTTTGACTATGGGTGCGGTTATCTTGACGATGACGGGTGGTGAGGCAATCTATGCCGATATGGGGCATTTTGGCCGACTCCCAATCCGCTTGGCATGGTTTATTGTGGTGATGCCGTGCTTGCTGTTGAACTATGCGGGTCAAGGTGCTTTGCTACTGCGTAATCCTGAAGCTCTAGCCAATCCATTCTATATGCTGATTCCTGAATGGGCATTGTATCCAATGATTGCTTTGGCAACTGCGGCCGCGGTGATTGCCTCTCAAGCGGTGATCACAGGGGTATTCTCCATGGTCAATCAGGCGATTCAATTGCGTTACTTGCCGCGTTTGACAGTGAAACATACCTCTGAAGTTGAACGTGGTCAGATTTATTTACCATTTATTAACTGGGCATTGTTTATCTCGGTGCTGATCTTGATCTTGCTGTTTGAAAACAGTGCGAATTTGGCCAGTGCGTACGGCGTAGCTGTGACCATGACCATGCTCTGCGGTACGATTTTGATCTCAGTTTTAGCTTATGGTTTATGGCGTTGGCCGGTTTGGAAAGTGGCGATTTTTGCAGTTCCATTTTTATTGATTGATTTGATTTTTGTTGCATCGACATCATTAAAAATCGCAGCGGGCGGTTGGGTTCCAATCCTGATTGGTGCGGTATTGTTTACGATTTTAATGACGTGGAAAGATGGACGGGCATTGGTGCTCAATCGGCTCGGTAAAGATGCTTTGCCTATTGACCTGTTTATTCGCAGTGTTAGCATGGGTAGTGAAACCAAGTTTGTTCCAGGTGATGCCGTATTCTTGACAGGAACGCCTGAGATCGTGCCTCATGCCATGTTGCATAATATTAAGCACAACAAAGTTCTGCATGAACGCAATATTATGGTTACGGTCAACACCCGAGATGTGCCATTTGTACCCGAAAATGAGCGGGTGATCACGGAAAAACTAGATGATCGATTCTATCGAATCACGATGTTTTATGGGTTTAAAGATCAGCCGAATATTCCTGCCGCTTTGGAGCATGCGTATCGTGAATTGGGATTTGAATTTGATTTAATGCAAATCAGTTTCTTTATTTCCAGAGACCGTATTATTCATACCTTGGGTGAAGGCATGGCACCTTGGCGAGAAAAGCTGTTTATCTCTATGCAGCGAAATACCAGTCCAGTCAGCGATTTTTATCAAATTCCAACCAACCGTGTGGTTGAGTTGGGCAGTCAGATTGAAATTTAAGACGTAGATTGAACTTTTAGGCATAGATTTAAAAGTTAGACACGAAAAAGCCAGATCAATTCTGGCTTTTTTTTATCTGTAATAATTAAACTTTTTAGTCCAAAGACATAGAGATCATTCTGTTGCTTTTTCCTGGGAGGAGTATGCGAGCAAAACAACAGAATGAAGATGTTGCGTTATTTGATCCTTGAAAATACGCTGATTAGTTGATTGTCGCGTCTACATCTGCAGAGGCTTCAGGCGCAGCTTGGATGGCTTCGTCAGCAACAGGTGCTTCTGGGTTGGCTTGAATTGATGCATCTGCAGGATTTACACTTTGAGTCTCAGGTGCTGCCATAAAAGCATCTTGTTGTGCTTGAGGAGCTTCAGGCAATGCAGCCGATGCGCTATCGGCATTCACTGGCGCTTCTGCAGAAGAGGCAATGACGGGTGCAGCGTTGTTATCCGCTGATACGGCTTCAGGTGCTTGCTGTGCTGTTTCCACAGGTGCTTCAGTTACCGCGGCTTCAGGTGTATTGGCCACTGCTGTTTGTTCAGTTGGAACGGACTGCTCTGTAGGTGCAGCAGCTACACTTTGTTGTTCATTTGCGAGTGCATTTTCCGCTTCAGTCACGGCTTGTTCAGCATTTGCAGGGACTGCAGGGGCATTCGGATCGATTTGGTTTGCCTGAGCCTGTTCAGGGTTTAAGGGCTGTTCTGTTGCAGCGGCATTGACTTGTCCGGCAGGAGCTTCAACCAATTGAACTTGGCCACTTGAAACTAAGTCCTGAATGGAACCAGGTTGACCATTCACGGTGGTCACAATTTTGACTTTAGATAAGCTTTCTAATGTATCACCGGGTTGAATCGGCGGCTCTGCAAATGCTGCTGCGCTCATTAAACCTGAAATTAAACCTAAACCTAAAATTTTAGAATGCATAATCACTCCGTATATTTTTATCGCAATTTTTCGTATTTTTACCTTGTCATAATTCTTGAGGCGAATTCAATGAAACATACGCAACTGCTTCATGACCTCCTATAAAGAACTGCACAACTGCGACATAAAGTTACATCAACTGCTGCTTTGTTAAACAATATTTGTGTGATTGTTAAGCAAATTAAAAAAGAAAAGTGTACTAAAATATGCACCCTTGCTAAGCTGCGGAAAAATAGTCCTTTTAGAAGTCATTGTTGTAAGTCATGGTCAAAAAGAAACGCAATTCAGCAAATCCACTTTCACAGTTATTTGGGCAAAATGGCATAAAAGTGCTGTTGGGTCTGGTGGCAACAGGAAGCTTTGCTATTGCTTTCGGGCAAGAAAAAATTCAACAACTTGTTTCTATGAGCAGCACTTCAAATAGCGCCTGTTTGGACCAATTTTATCGTGAAGTGCCACCTTATTTGGTCCGTGAAAGCCTACATAAAAACAGTTTTCCACTGTGTTTTAATGGCTTTAATGTCATGTATTCAGGGATATCCAAGACACCGCTTTGGGTTGCAGAAGCATTAACCCCCGCACGCCTGAGTCAAAAAATTCCGCGTGAAGATAACTTTCATGAAGAGACTCGCGTGCCGTCTGAATATCGGGCTTTGCTGTCAGACTATAAATCTTCAGGCTATGACCGTGGACACATGGCGCCAAATGCCGATATGCCCAATAAAGCTGCGCAGTTAGATAGTTTTTCTTTGGCCAATATGGTGCCGCAAGCTCCAAAAAATAATCAGCAAGTGTGGCGTGAGTTAGAAGAAGCCACACGGGCGATAGTGACCAAACAAAAGCAAGATGTCTATGTGGTAACGGGGCCGGTATATAGTGCGAAAAAATTAAAAACCATCGGGCAAGGGGTCATCGTGCCGACCGCTACTTATAAGGCGATCTATTTGCCGAAAAAAGGTGTTGCAGGCGTGTACTATGCGGACAATACCTTGCGTGATACGGCACCGACAGTCAAAGTCATGAGTATTTGTGCGCTAGAAGAACTGACTGGAATTAATTTCTTTCCAGAATTAACTGAAGACCAAAAGCGCAATACCTACCGTTTGCCACTCAAAGCCACCCAAGTCAAAGCAAATCAAGACATTGCTTATTTGCATTGGGATGCTGAAAGCCAGTGTGCTGCAGATGTCGCAGAAGACAAGATTTTAAGTTTGCAAAAAGACTTTAAATCGAGTGGTGGTTCTGTGGGTGAGACAACTACGGCAAGCAGTGGAAATGACAACAATCAAGATGCCTTGGTCAAACAATTGATTGAAGAAATTCTGCAATATCTGCTACAGATTTTGAAATAATCGAGCAGATAATAGCGCTGAACTGTGAGTGATGAAGAAGATCATTGCTTGCAGTTGAAATCTTTTTCACGTATTTCTATTGCTGCATCACTACAACAAAAAAGAAGGATATCTATCATGTTCAAAGCATTTGAAAATGACACAGCGTCGCATGCAATTCATGACTTAACACTAGAAAATGGTCAAGATCGAATTAATATTTATGGCAACCTACAGGTGACGAAAGACCAAGCTGGATTAGCTGCAGCGAAAGCTTTACAGGCATTTTTCAATGATGTGGTGACCACACTTGAGGCAGAAACCAACTTAGCTGAAAAAATAGTGCAGGGCGGTGAAGACAACGAAGTGGAAAATCCATTTCTTTAATGCTGTGTCATCGACCGTCGAAGGAAGCAATGCTCAATTCGGGATGAATGAAAAAAAAGCTCACAGATTGTGAGCTTTTTTTATGGTGTCTTCTTCTATTTATGCGTCTTTTGCCATCAGTTTATAGATGACAGCACCAATCACCGCGCCAATGATAGGGGCTACCCAAAATAGCCAAACTTGTGAAAGCGCAGCAGTTTCAGCAAAGAATGCCACACCCATACTACGCGCTGGGTTGACCGAAGTATTGGTGACGGGAATGCTGATGAGATGGATCAATGTAAGCGCAAGACCGATTGCAATTGGGGCAAATCCGGCAGGTGCACGTTTATCTGTTGCTCCCATGATCACAATCAGAAAGCCAGCCGTCAGCACAATTTCAATAACTAACGCTGAGAGCATAGAGTATTTGCCCGGAGATAACTCACCATAGCCATTGGTGGCAAAACCGCCGACACCGGTAAATCCGGCCTGACCTTGTACAATGATGAATAGAATAAATGCGGCGAGGGTTGCACCCAGCAATTGAGAAATAATATAGGGTGCTAGTTCTTTCGCTTCAAAACGACCACCGGCCCACAAGCCGATACTCACGGCAGGGTTAAAATGTCCCCCTGAGATATGACCCAGCGCATAAGCAGCCGTTAATACGGTTAAACCGAAGGCCAGTGCCACGCCAGCGAAGCCAATGCCAAGTTCAGGAAAGGCCGCAGCCAAGACCGCACTACCACAACCACCAAAGACCAGCCAAAATGTACCGATCAGTTCTGCTAAATATTTATTCATTTATCGAATATGCATAGATTTAATGGATTTTGCTGAAAATCACAATATATAAAATGATAACTGTGTCACATTTTTAACTTACTGCTTCAATTTGCGATAAGCGCCATTGCTGTGGGGTCAAGTTTCGCCATTGTTTAAAAGCGCGTTGAAACGCACTCTGTTCTGAATAACCCAGCAGTAGAGCAATTTCCTGCAAACTTAAATGCGGGTCTCTTAAAAATTCTTCTGCCATCATGCAGCGGACCTCCTGCATACGTTGCTGATAGGTGCTGCCTTGTTGTTGTAAATGGCGTTGTAATTGTCGGACGGACAGATTCAGTTGAGTAGCGACATGTTCAATTTGGAACTGATTTTTTTGTAAACCCATTAAGATGGCTTGCTGTAAGCGTTGGTCGATTTGCGTGGTATTCGGCAGCTTTTCCAATAAAGACTGTGCCTGTTGCATTAACAGTTTTTGTAAGGTCTGATCGCCTTGGGAAAAGGGGCGAGACAGTTCTTGAATGGGAATAATAACCTTCGACTTTTCTTGGGAAAATCGAACTTTACAGCGAAAATATTGTTCATACTGAGCGACATTTTTCGGTGCAGGATTATGAAAATGCACTTCGTGTAAATTGATATCTTCAAAACGCATGAATAATTTTAGAAACTGCAGCATTAAGGCAATCGCAATTTCATCGGTCAATTGATTGGCCATATTCATGGGTAAATCATTCCAACCGATCGAGAAAAAATCATTTTGAATATCAATCAGCAATGGACTACCATCGAAGATTAAGCGATGAAAATCATGGTAGCGGAGCAGCGCTTCGCCTAAGTTTTCACAGGACAGGGCAATATACGCAATGATGCCAATATGTTTGGGTTGCACATGTTCTGCAATTTCTAAACCCAGCGCTGGCTTTTGGATCTTTTGATCTAAATCCATCAATAAATCACGCCAAACGGCATAATCAAAACGTTCTAAGTTTTGAACTTTATTCAGTTTTTCAGGAATAGCAATGCCTTGAGCTTGGTGATAAGCATAGAGCAAATGGCCCAGTCCTCCATAGACCGATCCTGTATAGTCCTTGAGTTGTTGCATATTTTTTTAATTCTAAATTTTGTCGTGTTTTGTCAATAATATTAAAAAAAACGGTCAATATCTAGCCCTCTTCATTACCTATAGTGGAGCTAAGAAAAGGAGATATTGGTCATGTTAAAAGGTTTTATTGCAGGGTTGGTCGTCGCCAATGCCTTTGAATGGGTCGCGCATAAATATGTTTTGCATGGGACACATCGGTCAGGCAAGCCACGTTTTAGTCCAGTACCGAAAAGCATGAAATCACATTGGGAACATCATCGTGAAGTTCGAAAAACAGATTTTCATGATCATGGCTATGTTGAAGGTGTACAGAACTGGCGCACGAAAAATGAAATATTGTCACTGGTGGCAGTTTCAGCGGTATTTGTCCCGCTGTTTTATCCCATTTCCAAAGGAATGAGTTTGTCTGTGCTGTATTGCGCAGGGAATTATTATTATATCCATCGTCGCGCACATCTTGAGCCAGAGTGGGCGATGAAAAAGATTCCATGGCACTATGACCACCATATGAACTCAAATCAGGATGCCAATTGGTGTGTGACTAAGCCGTGGTTTGATTATATTTTAGGGACTCGAGTGATCTCCTCGGCAAAATTACAGGAACAGAACCCATTGGGTGTGTTACTACCGACAGCGATTGCGAAACCATTGTCACACTGGGTCAATCGGGTATTTCCTGCAAAGTGGGTCGCTGAGCGTGAAAAGCCAGTTGCACTTCTTGAAACGGTCTAATGTGAAAGCGTTGTACGTTGTGACAACAAGCTTTTCTACCCAATTGAGTTGTCGCAATTTGTCAACAAATTATGAATCTACTGTCAATCAAATGCAGTGCAAATGCCCTATATTTAAATCATCAAAAGGCTTGTACACGACGAGTTGATTGATGAAGTTGCTATGTATATTTTTTCATTTGTTTTAAGTATCAGACCAAGTGCTGTAGTTTTTCTTGGTTTATAGGAGCCGACAAGGCTCCTTTTTTTATGTCTATAGTGGATGAATTAAATTGACGATTCGCTGCTACAACTCCATGGCGTTGCATCAAAAACACCAAAGCAAAAAAAGAGCGAATCATCGCTCTTTTTCAATCCTCATTGAAAACGAATCAATTAAAGACGCATTTCAATGCCTTGTTCTGCAAGATATTTTTTCGCTTCAGGAATGGTGTGTTGACCAAAGTGGAAAATAGAGGCTGCAAGCACCGCATCTGCGCCACCTTTTAAAATGCCATCGGCCAAATGTTGGAGATTACCGACACCACCAGAAGCAATGGTTGGAATGGTCACACGGTCATTGATGTTACGCATCAGTTCAAGGTCATAACCGGCTTTGGTTCCGTCAGCATCCATCGAGGTGATGAGTAATTCACCTGCACCGAAGTCCGCCATTTTTACTGCCCATTCGATGGCATCGATACCGGTTTCTTTACGACCACCGTGGGTGAAAATTTCCCATTTATTGTCGCCAGTTTTTTTTGCATCAATAGCAACCACAATACACTGTGCGCCAAAACGCTGAGAGGCTTCTTGTACAAATTCAGGGTTATAAATAGCCGCAGAGTTAATCGAAACTTTGTCCGCACCCGCATTTAATAACAGGCGGATATCTTCTACTTTACGCACGCCACCACCGACTGTTAATGGCACAAATACAGACTCAGCCATACGCTCTACCGTACGGTAAGTGGTATCACGACCATTTGAGGTTGCGGTAATGTCTAAGAAGGTAATTTCGTCCGCACCTTGTTCGTTATAACGGCGTGCAACTTCAACTGGATCGCCTGCATCACGAATATCAAGAAATTGAACACCTTTCACTACACGACCGTTGTCCACGTCGAGGCAAGGAATAATACGTTTAGCAAGCATAATTTTTTCCAAAAATAACAGCCGATTATGAAACTTCGCGACTTAGATGCTACACCTTAGTAGTCGGAGCGGTTATTCTATCAAAAATATGTAAGTTTTTTCGCAGGTTTTCTATGTCGGTTTATACCACTTTGACTTTAAAGGAAGTTCAGGATTTTGCAGCACCTTATGGACTGGAGGTGATTGACCTGATTCCGATTCAAGGCGGTATTCAAAATACCAACTATTTTATTGTTTGCGAAAATGGCACGCAGTATGTATTAACTGTTTTTGAAGAGATGGACGAGCAAGGTGCAGGGGAACTGGTCCCTGTACTTGAACATTTGGGGCAGGCTGGTCTAGCTGTGCCTGTACCGCTGAATCATTCGGGTAAAGCGATTCATAGCTTAAAGGATAAACCTGCACAGATTGCGCCACGCATGCAAGGTCAACATCCCATGCCTGCGAGCTTAGCGCAAGCAGAAGCGATTGCTGTAGCCCAAGCGAAAATGCATGTGGCTTTACAAGATTTCCCTTTGGAACGTGCAGAATATCGTGATCATGCTTATTGGTTACAAGTTTCACGTGATATTCGTCCAATATTAAATGAAGCAGATACCACGTTACTTAACAATCTGTTGGGCTTATATGACATCTTAACGGCGATGTATCCAGACCGTCCTACCGGTTTTATTCATTCTGATCTGTTCCGTGACAATACTCTATTTGAAGGCGATCAACTCAACGGCATTTTAGACTTTTATGAGTTAAATAAAGACGAACTCTTGTTTGATATTGCTATTACTTTAAATGACTTTTGTACTGAATATCCGGATGTGCATTTGAATGAAGACAAAGCCATTGCCTTTTTAAATGCCTATGAAAGCGTGCGCCCATTAACCGCAGATGAAAAATCATGTCTAGAGTTATATTTGGCAATGGCTGCAGGTCGTTTCTGGATGATGCGTTTACAGGTGGCACAGAAAAATGCGGCAGAAGGCCGTACAGGTGATGATATTTTGCAGAAAAACCCTGCTGAAATGCGTAATATGCTGATTGAACGATTAAAATTCGTCACAGCATAAATTTTAAAAACAACGAGAGGGAAAAGCATGCGTGATCAAGGACGCTTAGTAGAATGGTTTGATGATAAGGGCTACGGCTTCATTCAACCGAACGATAGCACCAAAGATCGCGTATTTTTGCACATTAAAGACTTTTCCCGTCCCGGCCCACGACCAATCGTGGGCTGCGCGTTGGATTATGCTGTGATCTTAGACGAACGCGGACGCTTTCGTGCGCAGCAAGTGCATTATTTAAAAGCCTCACAAACCAAAGCTGCACAACGTCCCAATAAAAAAAATGTGGTGCAGATGCCGCGTCAGGCAGAGCCGATGCAAATCTTGTGCATTATGTATATCCTCGCCTTGGCGGGCTTGTCTGTGGCGGGTTTACTCAGTGGCATGGTGCTGCTTTTTGTGAGTATTATCAATGTCCTGACCTATTGGTTCTATGCGCAGGATAAAGAAGCTGCGCAAATGGGGAATCGACGCGTGCCAGAAAATACACTGCATCTTTTGTCTTTTTTAGGTGGGTGGCCAGCGGCATGGCTGGCTCAGCAACGTTTGCGGCATAAAACACAAAAAGAACCGTTTCGAAAAATATATTTCTGTACTATAGCCTTTAACATATTACTGATTTTATGGCTAATTTCACCATTTAATATCCTACATATTTAGGGTGGAACGATCCGCAAAATCATCATGACGGAGAGCGAAATGAATTATTCTATTGATAAAGATCCAAACCGCCTGCTCACGATTATTTTGTATATTCTTTATATTGTGGCGATTTTTTCTGCCGGCTTGCTTGCGGTCCTCGCGCTGATTATCAATTACGTCAAACGCAGTGATGTGCGTGGTACGATTTTTGAAAGCCATTTTACTTGGCAGATCCGTACGTTTTGGTGGTATCTCATTTGGAATATCATTGCTTTCGTGCCTTTTATTTTTCTGTTCTTTACTGGCAATAATGCCAATGCCTTTGCGGGTGTGGCACTGGGAGCGAGTACCTTCTGCGTCACGGTGATCGGACTGTCTTGGTTATGGATTGTGTATCGCGCGATTAAAGGTTTAATCCGTGTCAATGACAACAGACCGATGTATGACTAATGCGAGTTCAGAACTTTTTGGCATAAAAATCTTGGCATCAAAAAAGCGGCTGTATGGGCCGCTTTTTTGATTTAAGAGAGGAAGCTGAAATTAGCGTTTCTTTAACCATTTCGGCCGCCATTCACTCACAATCACACCCAGAACAACACACAGTCCGCCAATGAGAGCGAGCGGTGTTAAGCGTTCACCTGCAAGCCGCCCAATGATAGCGGCCCAAACCGGTTCACCTGCATAGATGATTGCTGCCTGTGCAGAATCGACCATGCGCTGCGCCCAGTTCATCACCAGTTGAATTACGGCGCTGGCCAGCCCCAATCCGCAGAGTACAGCGATTAATGGCCATTCAAATGTTGGCAAAGTGGTTTCACCCACCAGTGGAGCGAAGCAGAAACAGAACAGAGAGGCAAATGCCAACTGTAGAACCGTCACTCTGCGCAGATTGACGCGGGGTGCAAAATAACTGATCAAGATAATTTCAAAGGCAATGGCAATCGACCCGAGCAGCGTAATGATTTGTCCAAAGTTGAGCTGAATGGCGCCAAAACCATTACCAGTTAAAAAGACCAAACCAACAAAAGCCAAACACACACCTAGCCATGTCATCACATGCGGTTTATGCCGAAAACACAGCCACATAAAAATCGGCACCAGCGGTACATACAGCGCTGTTAAAAAAGCCGATTCACTGCTGCTGATGCTTTGCAGGCCGATTGTTTGCGTCGCATAGCCGATCGCAATCACCGTGCCGATACTTGCGCCCGCAATGACATCATATTGAGAAAAGTGTCTAAGATATTTGAGCGATAACAGACTCACAGCCAGTGTAGCTGCGGCAAAACGTAGACCGACAAACAGCACTGGACTGCTAAAATTTAAACCGTATTGCACGGTGATAAAACTGGCGCCCCAAATCATGGTAATCAGGATGAGTGCGAGCTGCGGAAACTTGGCTTTCCAAGCAGATTGGACGGTTGACATGTGTATTTGATTGTTTGAAGAGGAGAAATAAAAAAAGAGGCCCGAAGACCTCTTTTCTGCTCGGGAAAATTACAAGCTTTGTTGATCAAGCAGTAATTGAGCTTCACGAAGGTTCAATGTGCCTTCATAAATTGCACGACCGGTAATCGCACCTAAAATACCCGGTTGGCCTTTTAAGTTACGCACGTCGTCAAGGTTGGTCACGCCACCCGATGCAATAACAGGTAAGCCTGAATACGTTGCAAGGTTAACGGTTTGTTCAACGTTCACACCTTGCATCATGCCATCACGTGCGATGTCGGTGTAGACAATGCTTGATACGCCAGCATCTGCAAAGCGTTTTGCCAAATCAGTAGCTTTCACGTCTGTGACATTTGCCCAACCATCTGTTGCCACCATGCCGTTCATGGCATCGATACCAACAATGATATGGCCTGCAAATTTTTTGCACGCTTCTTCAACAAATTCAGGCTCTTTTACCGCTTTTGTACCAATGATGACAAACGATACGCCTGCATCAAGGTAGTGTTCAATGGTTTCAAGAGAGCGGATACCACCACCAATTTGAATTGGCAATTCAGGCTGTGCTTTAGCAATCGCTTCAACCACAGGCTTATGAATCGGTGTACCAGCGAAAGCACCGTTTAAATCTACCAAATGTAAGCGACGCGCGCCTTCATTTACCCAATGCTGTGCAGTTGCCACTGGATCGTCAGAAAATACGGTATCGTCTTCCATACGACCTTGTTTTAAACGGACACATTTGCCATCTTTCAGGTCAATTGCAGGGATGATCAGCATGCTTTCGCTCCTTGCTCAATCAAATTAAGAATGAATTTGTGCCTAATCTTATCAAATAAACGGCTATTCACTAAATGCTAATATCAGAATTGATGAATTAAAAAAGCCTGACATAGGTCAGGCTAGTGCGAATAAAGGATTGGATTTTATTCTTGATCTATAAAAATGCGCTGTGTATTCGCGTTTTGAGTCATTAAATATAAGCGGTTGTTTGTAATAAATCGCTGTTTACGGACTGAAGTAAGCTACCGACATCGTACAAGCCATGATTGAGGACTGTGGTACTTTCACCGACCACTTGAACAAGATCACCGACCACAGGAAGTTCAGTGGCAATCGATGTAATCGGTGCAATGTCATCCAGTAAGGCATCTAAAGTGCCTGAAACATCTTGCACGACACCACCTACACTTGTTAAAGGAGCATTCAGGACAGCTGTTAATAATTCGGTAGGATCAATACTGGCTACATAGCCGCCCGTTTCAGCCAACAAGCCTGTTAAATTGCCTGTAGTTTCGCCTACTGCATCCAATAGACCGCCCAGCAATGGCAGGTCAGAAAGTGCGTCTGTGATTGGTGCAGCCCCCCACTGAGATGATCAACCAAACCTGCAACTTCAGTCACAGTTTGACCGACCACACCAGTTATGCCATTGAGAGCGGTCTGTACACCGCCGAGAAGATCACCTGTCGCTAGTTGATCGGCTACCGCATGTAAGCCATCGCCTAAAGTGCCGATCAACTGATTTTCAACTGCCAGTACTTTTTCGATGGTCCCCCCCAATGAGTGGAAGCTCAGTCAGTGCATCCGTTAAGGGGGCTGTTAAGCTACTCACGGTCTCTAAAACGCTGTCTACAGTATCCAAAACAGTATTTAAAACCAGTCCAACCGCTTTACTGATCCCTTGTAAAGTCAGGCTGAGTACACCGCTGATTTTTCCTGTAAATAAGTTCAACATGTCAGGTTCTCCAAGTTTTTAAATTATGATGTGTTATGTATTTTGCAGACTTGTTTTAGCAAAAGGAGATTGATGAAAACAAATTATGAAAGTATAGAAAGAATGAGATAAATCATGTAATTCTGCTAGAAAACCAAGAGAGATCAAAACCTTAGTTGAATAAAAATACAAATGTATATTAATGTAATTAAAATGAGTTAAATCAAAGATATAAATGTACTTAAAAGGTGCAATTTTATTGTTTTTAGGCTGTGCTGTGACTATTTTTAAAGCAATAACGTACTGTTCAAATCTTTAGCGCAAATAAACTGCAAATTCATTGGCACTCTTCAGCCGATCTTTGCACTTGGTCATGCCATAGATTGGGGCAATATCCAGTTACAGAGTGGTTACATCGCTGAATATAAATTAAATCATTAAAATAATTAAGGGTTTATAATTTCATGTGCGGACGAATTCTTAGTTTGAGGGAGGTATTGGGAATGGTTTTAGGTAATAAGCCACGTTGTAATAATTCTTCAAAGACCAAAACAGGGGCATAAGCATCGGCAGCGGCATAACGAATTTGCTCCGGACTTATGCGCTTTTTGGCCCAATTGGAGGTGCTGACCGATTTAGATTTTGGAAAATTCACACGAAAAAGCAGTGCCATGGCATTTTTTAAACCGACGGGTTGGCTTAAGCCAAAAGAAGCAAAGCACTTGGAGAGTTCCAATACACTATTCAGTTCGATGCCTTTTTTACGAAATAAATGCGCATCATTTTTTAAGCCAAAACCTACTTTAATTTGATCACGATTACTCAAGATTGGTCTTAAAAAATCCCAAGTGCATTCGTTCATTTGAAACAACCACGCCTGTTGCGCCGTAGCGAGTTGGATTAAATGTGGACCGGTAGAGACCTCACCTTTACGAAAAGTCGGCTTAGATTCAGAGTCGAAACCGAATAAGGCAGTCGTCTGCAATTCATCGGCCCAGTGTTGGCATTGTTCTGCATTGTGAATGACATGGATCTGCTCTGGCACTAAATTTTGGAACAATGGAAAATTTTTAATCTGTTCTTTTGTTGGCAAAATAGGTGTCGGTAGAGCATCAGTCATTGTGATTTAATTCAAAGGCTTGTTGTTGCAGCCTAGAGCGTTTAGTAGGGAAATGCAAATACCGAGATGTGGCGTTGAGCATGAGCCATTGACTCACCTGCCTGTCATAGCGCGTTGCTATGACAGTGACGAGGGCACTTAAACACAGTGACCAAGAGATTTAAAGACAGTAACTTAAAACAGAAAACGCGCAGTAAATAATACATTTACCAAGATCAGTAAGAATAAACCGATAAAGAGAAAGGCGAGAACCACCTCCCATGTTTTGGATGCACGTGGCTCACCATATTGATTGGCATTTGCAGACCCGGGGATGAGCATCAGCGCAATGCACATGACGATATTGAGCAACGGAATCAGCTCTAAGAGTGCAAACCAGCCTGAGAGATTAAAGTCATGCAAACGACGCACTGAAAAAATCATCAAAGGAATCAGCATTAAAACATTTAGGATAAATCCAATCACTTGCGTCATTGGATTTTCAGCGTGAGCTATTAGGGCATTGAGAGTATTGGGCATCATGCTGACAATCAGCAGCATCAGTATGCTTAGCATGAGGCCATAGAAGACATTCCAACCGATAAATGACATGCGATTAAAGCGACCGTCACGGTTCCAGCCAGAGTTAATATTGGGTGAATTATTCATATTAAATGATCTTAAATTATCGTAAAAAGTATTGTTATCATTCATTTTTAGCCGCAAAAAATTGAGCTAAAAACGACATAAAAATGTGAAAAAGTACAGGATTTGATCCTGTACCAAAAAAGCGCGTTGATTATAAAGGTAAAGTACAAAAAAAGCCCACTTGTGTGAGCTTGTTTGAGTAGATGTATTGCTGTTTAGGACGATCTCGGCGGCATCTAATGATTTATCATTATTGTTGTTGAATCGTGGTTTGTTGAGAGCGGATCACATAGTTTTGGTAAGACGGAATCATGATCGCAGCAAGTATCCCGACTATAAACACCACGATATACAAAACAGCCAGCACTGTTTCCCAGCCTTTGGTCGGGCGTGGTTGTCCAAAGCTATTACTACCGCTATTACCCGGTGCAAATAACACATAGAGCGCAAACAATATATTCACTACAGGAACTAAGATCAGCAGTGCAAGCCATCCTGAATGGTCTCGGTCATGTAAACGACGGATTAAGAAAATGACGCTGTAATAAATGACGATGGCATACATGATAAAGAAAATAATCATGAGTGGCGTTGACATAGCACCCTCAGTCAGCGCATTTTGCGCACCGGGTATGAGCAGGCCGACCACAACAGCAATTAGCGTAAAAATAATGCCGAGCAGTAGATTCCATGCAAGATAAGCGCGACGGCTAAAGCGACCACTGGCTTGGGTCGGTGAGTCAGATGTGAAGGTATTCATTATTATTCCTAGGCTTTGGTATTTTTATAAGTAGGCAAATTCTAAAATGAATATGTAGAAAATAAAAGGATGAAAAATAAACAGTACAAAAAAGCCCGCAAGGAGCGGGCTTTTTTGCGGTGAAGGAATTTTAAATATCCCATTCCACAAAGTTTTTCAGCAATTGCAGACCGGCTGTATGACTTTTTTCTGGGTGAAATTGTGTCGCAAACAAGTTTTCCTTGTGAATTGCGGTACAAAATTCCAAACCATAGTCACAGGTAGCAGCGACAATGCTTGAATCTTGCGGCTCTACATAGAAGCTATGTACGAAATAGAAACGTGCATCTTGCTCAATGTTTTTCCACATCGGGTGGCTAGGGTCTGCCTGATGCACTTGGTTCCAGCCCATGTGCGGCACTTTTAATCCCTCTACATCAGGAAAGCGTTTAACCGAACCTTCAAAAATACCCAATGCATCTGCACCGCCATTTTCTTCGGAATGCTGCATTAGGGCCTGCATGCCGACACAGATCGCAAGCACAGGTTTATTAAATGCCGCTTTACGGACCACTTCATCAATCCCTGCATCATGCATGCCTTGCATACAGTCACGCATTGCTCCCACACCGGGGAAGACAATTTTATCTGCTTGTGCAATCAGCTTAGGATCATTGGTGACATCAACAGTTGCGCCCACGTGTTCAAGGGCTTTTGCTGCTGAGTGAAGATTTCCCATGCCATAGTCAAGAAGGGCAATACGGGTCATTACAATGTTCCTTTGGTAGACGCAACAGTATTTTCGGCACGCGGGTCAACTTCACACGCCATACGTAATGCACGGGCAAAGGCTTTAAATACGCTTTCAATTTGGTGGTGGCTGTTTTTGCCTTTTAGGTTGTCGATGTGCAGCGTCATTAACGCATGGTTCACAAAACCTTGGAAAAATTCAGAGAAAAGATCCACATCAAAAGTCCCGATGCGCGCGCGAGTGAATGGAATATCCATCCAAAGACCCGGACGGCCAGATAAATCCACCACAACACGACTCAGTGATTCATCGAGCGGCGCATAGAAGTGACCGTAGCGTTTTAAACCTTTTTTATTGCCCAGTGCTTGAGCAAAAGCTTGACCCAGTGTGATGCCGCAGTCTTCTACGGTATGATGATCGTCAATGTCAAGATCGCCATCACAATGAATATCAATATCAAACAGACCATGTCGCTTGATTTGATCAATCATATGATCTAAAAATGGAACACCAGTGTTTAAAGTGCCTTGACCAGTACCATCAAGATTCACACGAACTCGAATTTTGGTTTCGTTGGTGTTTCTTACCACTTCACTGATACGATCTGTCATAGACACGTTCCTCAAATACGTCAAAATGATTGATGTAAAAATATTTTCGCTGTGACGAAAAGTCACCGCATATTAGATTGCTCAGGAGGGTTTATCAATGCCTATTACCGTACATGCCTATACTTCTTTGGAAAATGATGAAGTGCGCAGCCAGCTTGAGCGACTGTATGACACCAGCCCTGAGTTTAGCGACGGTTCCGATGCGATTGAACAACTTGAGCAGAACTTAGCTCAGTATACCTTAGTTTATACTGCAGAATTTAATACAAAATTGATTGGCGCGATTTGGTGTACAGGCCAAGGTGAAAGCAAAACCCTTGAATATATTGTGGTACACCCAGCAAATCGTGGGCGTGGTGTTGCAGAACGTCTAGTGAGTGAAGCGACACGTATGGAGGAAGAAAAAGGTGTAAAAACTTTCGAGCCAGGTTGTGGCGCGATTCATCGTTGTTTAGCACACATTGGTAAAATTGACGTAGTTGAGTAAAGTTCAATTTTTAAAAGACAGTCTCCGTGCTGTCTTTTTTTCGTCTGAATAATTAAATTGACTCAGACTTAAATGTAAATAAGACAAAAAGTAAGCGATTAGTGTGAAATATTGATTTAAAAATAAACATTTGAGAAAAAAGCCCATGCTTATGCTTGACGGCATCCAGCTTAAATTGTTTAATACGCCCCATCGGCGTGATAGCTCAGTAGGTAGAGCAACGGATTGAAAATCCGTGTGTCCCCAGTTCGATCCTGGGTCTCGCCACCATATTCAAAACTGATTTTTCAGTTTATCAATCCCTGATCCCATCAGGGATTTTTTTTGCCTAAAAAATATGCATACGAAAAATATTTTTATAAATATGATTGACTAATTAACTGATATACGGCTTAATACACCGCATCGGCGTGATAGCTCAGTAGGTAGAGCAACGGATTGAAAATCCGTGTGTCCCCAGTTCGATCCTGGGTCTCGCCACCATATTCAAAAAAACCTCAAACCATTGTTTGAGGTTTTTTTTGCCTGTTGTTTTTTCGGTTGTTTATCATTTACACAATTTAACTGCTACAATCTACCGAATATAATTTGACTAATAGTTAAAAAAATTTTTAAAAATAAAAGGTATGACAATGCATATGAACAAAATGTTAATGGCTTTAACTGTAATGACAAGTGCTTTATTAACAGCATGTGGTGGTGGAAGCAGTGGGAGTTTTAATTCATCTTATGAAAAAGAATTTACTTTTGGTACTCAAACCTATATTTGCCGCAGTGAAAAAGCAGCAAATGCATGCGGTAGTGCAAGTCGAGATTGTTCAGCGTGTGATCTTAAAACACCGTCTACAAATGTGATCACGGCAATATGTACTCAACCTGTAGCAAATACCCATAAAGTGACAACAGCAGGCTGTGTATTAAAGCTAACAAATGATACCCAGACAGGAATCTGTACATCAGAAGGATTAAGATTATTGTCAGGCAGTAATCGAACTAAAGAAGAAGTGAATCAGGGGGCATTATTTACAAATGGAAGTTTGAAAATCACGCTGGCGAATAACGTGACTGAAACGATTACGTGTAATTAATGCTGATGAAATTCATTGTGCCAATGTTGATTGGACTCGTCTGTTTTGGATTGGGCTATTTAATAGCCCCGTCTAATACTGTATCTGATGATCCTACAGTTATAGAAAGTAATAGAGATCAGACAGGGATTAGGTTTATTCAAAACCTTCAGCAGAATATACCTGAGCAGTCTGAAAATAATATCGAATTACAACAGCAACTTAAAAATCAAATGACTCAGGTGAATGCCGTCATTGATCAGGCGACACCACAACAGTTGGATCAATATTTAAAACAAGCTTTTCCCAGCTATGATTTATCGGCAATAAAAAACAAACGCGAATTTGCGAAGCATCTTGTACGCGAATTTGTTGATGCAAAAAATAATCCTCATGAGCCTATGAGTGGACGAGCCGCGGTTATGGCACAGCAAGAATACGGGGTTGAAAATGTACTGCCGCGTGACATTTATGCAGAGCAGCAGTTGTTTGCTCACTTTGATACTTTAGGAAAAACTCCGAATAATGAGCAGGTTTTTGTACGTTGGAGCGATCAATCTACTGGAGAAGTGCTGTTTTTTATGCCTCAACGGATTAGTGCTCAGCGTGAACAGAATTGGGTCAGTTTTAGTCCTGTCGCTGGCTGGAAGCCAGGGCACTATGATGTGAAATATTATCAAATGAATGATCAATTAAGCCCGATTGCACAGACCAGTTTTTATATACAGCACGTGATTGAGTAAATATTTGAAGCTCAAATTTTATCGCTGAAGCTATGACTTAAGTGCTAGTTTCCGACCCCTAAAATTCGATTAAACTGATAAAAAATAACCAATGAATTTCTACAATGAAAGACCTTTTCTCTACAGGGAGTGTGCTGTATCAACAAGCACGTCCAAGTTATTCTGCTGAAGTCGTCGATAGCATCTTGCAGCATGTTGCCGTGCGTGAATTGGCATGGGACTGTGGTGCAGGTTCAGGTCAATTTACCAAAGGTTTGGCGCCCTATTTTCAACAGATTTTAGCGACAGATCTGAGTGCAGAGCAATTGGCACAAGCACCCAATTTAGACAATGTGCGTTATGAGCAAGCCAGCGCCGAACATTGTCCGCTTGCAGACCATTCAGCGGATTTAATCACAGTTGCGCAAGCGATTCATTGGTTCGATTTTGCTGCCTTTTATGCATAAGTACGACGCGTATTGAAACCCCATGGTCACATCGCCATTGTGGGCTATGGTCTGATTCAATTTGAACATCCAGAATTGAACCAGCTTTTACAGGATCTGTATTTTGTCACGTTAAAAGGCTATTGGGATGCTGAACGTTGTTACATCGACGAAGAATATCGCAGTATTCCGTTTCCATTTCAGGAGTTAGCGACACCTCAGCTGTTTTTAAATTACAGGTGGAGTTCACAGCAAATTTTGGACTATTTGCAAACATGGTCTGGGTTAAAACATTATCAACAGCAACATCCGACACTTCAACCATGTGCAGCTTTGCACGACTTCTTTAGCCGTCATCCGCAGCAAGAGTTTGCTTTGTCATTTCCTGTGCTGTTAAGAATTGGAACAGTATAAAAAAGAAAAAGCAGTGGTAATGCAGATAGGTAAAGGATGATATCTCAAGTCCAGAATGAGCAACGTGAGGTTTAAACTAGCTGTGCTATCCTGCCGTTTGTCGGGGTTAAATCTAGTGAGTTGATTAATTGCTGTACAATAATAGCAGTGTAAATTTTTTCAATTTTCTATTTTTAAATCTCTCGGAATAAACATGATGAATCTCCCTAAATCTGTCTCCGTTTTGGTTTTTGTTAGTACAGCAATGACGGCTATGAATACTTTGGCTGCGGAAAAAGCCACAACAAAAGCTGCGGACACCGAACAACAAGCCATTCAGATGCCTGCTTTAACCATTATGGCAGAGCGTGAAATGCGTGCAGAGACGGGCATTGTTGAGTACCAAGAGCAGGTGGATCGCCGTAAAGCCTTACAGCAACGGGTGATGCAACTTGAGCGCGATACTCAAAACAAAGGTGTCGATGCAACAATCGTGTCAAATATTGATATCTTACCTGCCACAGCAGTGCCAGATATGTCGAATTTATCGCCTTTGATGCAACAGCATGTTTTAAATATTGCCGCAGGTTTGCAGTCTTCTGACCCACGCAATGGTTTATATATTATGTTGCAACCCTTTGGGATTGACCGTAATGCGACCAATGTGCAAATCAGTCGTGAGCAAATCAATCTCGGAAACATCGACCGTCAGTTAAATACCAATCCGATCAAGACCCCATAATCGAATACACCTCTACAGTACATTGAAGGCGAAAATTCATGCTTTATCCATGAATTTTCGTTTTGATGGCATGCGTAATTTAGGTCTTTCTACATTGATGAAGTTAAATAGCATCGCTAAAAAACATGGCTATTTTATCGTCAATCTTCAAACTTTTGGTTAAACTGAATAAAAGAGGGTTCGGAGCTCATTATGCCGCGTATCTTTGTTGTCTTGGCCAGTGCCACGGTATTGGTGTTTGGTTGGATGTTTTATCAATATTCAGTGCAGCAAAAAGAAGCTGCCCAACTCTCGACCTATGAAACGGTTTTACGTGAAAAAACTGAGCAAATCTTTCAGCAAGCTCAGCACTGGGAAGAACCGATACAACTCAATGTAACAGATGCACGATTAACGGGTGATTATAAGATCATGGCGGATTTTATTTTGAGCCAAATGGTGCAGCGTGCAGAAGCGCGGAATCAATATATTCGTGATCTTAAAGCACTGAATTGGGATAAATTTCTCGATATCGATCGCTTATTAAAAGATAAAAAAAACCAATATCAAGAGACTGAGCAAATGCTGCAGCAGGTGCATGCAGTGGTCGATGCTTATGAACAAAAAACCACACAGCAAGAGGAAAATGGTTTAGCGCAGGCCAAACAGTTGGCGGTCAAACAGGTGTTTCGTCAGCAAATTGCGCAGAGTTTAAGAGACAGTCGTGATAGTGATGAGTCGCATGCTTTATTTGAGTTAGAAAAGCAAAGCTTGGCGAAGGCTGATGAGCTCTTTGCTGTGCTGAAAGCCAATAAATGGGAAAAGAAAAATAAATTATTTATGTTCTATGAAGATGCGCCTTTAAAGCAGTTTAATCAGCTTTATACAGAGATGTTAGCGCTCAATGCACAAATGGATGAGATCCGCCAAAAGAACCGTTCAGAGTTGAAACAAAAGCTTTAACTGACTGTCATCTCTCTTTCAAAATTGCGCGATAAAGTGGCTTATAGCAAGGTTTTACATCATATAGAGGTCCATGCTCATGCGAGCTATTCAGATTTTTGATGATATTCAGCAGGTCTATATCGACTTTATCGCGAACCGCCAATATCCACGTTTGGAAAGTTTAAACAATTGGGGCAAGAACCGTTTTTTCTTCAGTCAGTATTTTCGCATGATTGAAGATTGGCATCTGACTGAACAGATTGTGATTGAATTTAATCAACAATTTTATAGTTTGGATACAGGGACGGCGCCTGACTTTATGGATCAAGATAAATACATGGCTTGGTTGATGGAACAATTACAAATATTAAAATAAGTCCTTTTCATTCAAATTATTCAGCACAACTTCGAGACATGTTATGCAAGTGAAAGCCATCCTTTAGCGGATGGCTTTTTTGTTGTTATCGAGCATCATTTTGGGAACTGAGTTCCGAACTAGCACGAATGGCGCAAAAAACATTGGCTTTAAAACAGTCTTTGATTGTTTAAATTGCAAATTTAATACAACTATCAACCAATAGTGTGACTTAAATCACTTAAAATACGCCGAAAATTTAAACATAACTTTTTAGCCAGCAGCCCATAACTCATAAGAAGCTGAGCTGTATTGAACTTGCAAAAATTCTAACCTTAGACCGATTGGCTTTGAATGAAAGGTTTATCGCCATTTTTAGAGACGATTTTTTTAGCGTATGAAAAAATTAATACTGCTATGGCTTGCCATATGTGCGGTTTCATTGGTGTCGATAGGCTATACCTATGAATTATTCATTAGCCCTGTTTGGGTGGTAAATGCATTCGCTGCCTATGGCATGGTTTTAATGCGAAAGCATTTAAGTCACGATTTACTGATCGTGCTTTATGCTTTTAGTGCGATCTTTGTGGCTTCGCTGATGGTCGATCCTGCCAAAATCTTAGAAGATAAATTTCTCCTGTGTGCGATTTCGGCATTTCAGATTTGGGTATTTATTAAAGCCTATTTAGCGCTGAGCCATTTAAAAAAACGCCGCTTTAAGCGAACCCTAATGTTAGCTGTTCCGAGTATCGTGAGTGCTTTTGCAGGCAGTCTCTTGTTTGTGGCGTGCTTTCAGATGGACAACCAATACTTTGCCTTTGTTGATTATTTTCTAGAGCAATTTGCAACAAGTTTGGCTGTGGTGTGTTTACTGTTTGGTGTTCAGCGCTGGATGAATGTACCGTGGATGGATTATGGCTATCTGATCGTGGCACTGGCCGTGCAATATGTGATCTCAAATGATCAGATCTTCTATGCCTGCATGGTCTTGCCTTTATTGATGTGTTACTACGCGATCAAATATGACTTCAAAACCTTTTGCTGGCTGATTGGCTTAATGACGCTGATCTGTGGCTGGTATGGTGCCATGCCATTGGCTGGGGAATATTGGTCGGATGCACAGGTACATATGCTCTCGCGGATCAGTTCTTATCGTTTGGCATTGGGTATTTATTTGATCATTTTTCTGTTTATTTGTGAGCTGTATGCACGAAATAAACGTCTATATTTGGCTTTGCAACGTGTAAGTTTTTGCGATGAGTTGACGGGACTGAAAAATCGCCATGCCTTTAAAGAACAAATATTTATAGAGGGTGCGGTTGATAAAGGCTGTGTCATTTTGCTCGATGTCGATAATTTTAAAAAAATTAATGACCAATATGGACACCAAATGGGGGACAGTGTTTTGGTGCATTTGGCAAAAATCTTAAAAAATTGTAGTCCACGCGCGAGTTTTATTAGTCGTTGGGGCGGTGAAGAATTTTTAATTTTGCTCGAAGGTGCCGATTTGGAGCAGGGTAAAATGTTGTGTGAAACAATTTTGGAACGCTGCGAACATGTGCCGTTTCGAAAAGATCAATTAAGGCTAGATGTCAGCTTTAGTATGGGCTTGGCCGAGTTTCAACAGTTGAGTTTGTCCAATTACTCCACGACTTTACAACATGTCGATGCCTGCCTATATCAGGCGAAATCACAAGGGAAAAATCAGTTTGTTTATCAAAAGATTATTCCGTTGTCAGAAAGCAGTATTGCAGTCTAAATGGGCAAAAAAAAGATGCCGTGAAGGCATCTTTTTTTGCATTTAATCAACGATTAAGCTGCTTTTTTGAACCAAGAAAAGAAACCTTTTTTCTCAGCTTTCGCTGCTTCAGCTTTTTTCTCTGCACATTTTTTAGCGCAGTCTTTTTTCGCTTCAGCTTTTACTTCTTCAGTTTTAGTTTCAACAGCTTCTTTTGCATCAGTTGCTTTTTCTACAGCTGCATCTTTTGCTTCAACAGTTTTTGCAACGACAGCATCTTTAGTTGCTACAGTTTTTGCTACAGTCGCGTCTTTTGCTGCAACAGTGTTCGCAACAACAGCGTCTTTAGCCGCTACAGTTTTTGCTACAGTTGCATCTTTTGCTGCAACTGCAGTTTCTTTAGTTGCTGCTGCTTTTTCTACAACTGCTTTTTTCATGTCAGCAGTTTTTGCTTTAGTGGTTTCTTTCACTGTTAAAGTTTTAGTTTGAGTCGCTTTTTCTGCAACAGCCACTTGAGTTTTAGCAGCATCTTTAGTTGCTTGAGCAGCAGCTACAGTTGCAGTTTTCGCTTGTGCAGCTTGAGCTTTTACAGCTTCAACAGCAGTCGCAGGTTTTTGTTCTACAGCAGTAGTTGCCATAGCAGAAGTTGTAGCAGCAACTAAAGCAACAGCTAAAGTAGTTTTGATCGCGTTCATAGTCATCACTC
Organism: Acinetobacter sp. YH16042; assembly: GCF_013417245.1. Taxonomy (NCBI): domain Bacteria; kingdom Pseudomonadati; phylum Pseudomonadota; class Gammaproteobacteria; order Moraxellales; family Moraxellaceae; genus Acinetobacter; species Acinetobacter sp. YH16042. The sequence continues at coordinate 31,398 of NZ_VPEJ01000003.1, read as the reverse complement.
TATAAAACTTAGTTAAAATAAGGCATTGTAAATTTTATGCCTTATCAACAGCGCTTAGGTTACACGGCACAGAGTGAGGGATTCGATTGTGTGAATATTCCACCAATGTTACAAACGGATAACATGGTCTAACGCAGAAAAACAAACAAAAACAGCGTGCATTGCACAGCATTCGAAATTTTCAATTCAAAGCTGATTTAAAATCACTGTTAAAGCCGTTATTGTGAATATATATTTCTGCCATTGGTATGGCATAAAAATAAAGTCGCATGAGGGATAACATCAGATGCAGCAGCTTATTTGTTATAAACAGCTCCCTGTGTGGACGCAGCAGTCGATTCCACAAGGTTTTAAACAACAGCACAATACCAAAGCAGGCACTTGGGCAAAACTCACCGTGCTGCAAGGTGAAGTAAATTTTGCCATGTTAGATGCGTCAGGAAATATCCTTTCCACGCATGTATTTAGCCCAGATCAGCCACCGCCGTTTATCGAACCGCAGGCGTGGCACAAGATTGTGTCTGCGAGTGACGATGTGCAATGTCAGTTGAGTTTTTATTGCTTAGCACAGGACTATTTTTATAAGAAGTATCAGCTCAGTCCAACACATTCAGAAATTTTGGCAGCAACACCATATTTGCAAGGTGGTCGTGCTTTGGATGTCGGCTGTGGGCAGGGGCGTAATTCGCTGTACTTAAGTCAGCTGTCTGAGCAGCGCTTTGAGGTGGATGCATGGGATGTCAATCCACACAGTTTGCACAAGCTGCAAGAGGTGATCGCTGCGGAAGGTATTGAAAATATTCATGTACAGCAGCGTGATTTAAATGCAGACCAAAGCATTACGGGGAAATATGATTTTATTTGCTGTACCGTGGTGATGATGTTTTTAGAGGCCAAGACAGTGAAGCCACTGATTCAGCAGATGCAGCAAGCGACAAGTGTAAATGGCTATAACCTGATAGTTTGCGCTATGGATACACCTGATTTACCTGCGCAGCCTGACTTTCCATTTAGCTTTAAAGCAGGAGAGTTAAGTGCGTTGTATGAAGGCTGGAATATTGTGAAATACAATGAAAATGTCGGTGAGCTGCATCGGGTGGATGCTGAAGGGCAGCGGATTCAACAGCATTTTGCGACTTTGTTGGCGCAGAAAATTTAAGCCAAGAATTGTAGGATGTTGAGTTGAAGGATTGGTGATCAACTCAACACTTACTTTACTTAAATTGGAAAAAGGGAACCATTTTTGAGCTAGTCAGGGTGTATGTGTACTTAGAAAATTCAACCAATTGAATATGATCATACTCTGATTTAAGGCTGATAAATAAAGCCCAAAGCTTTTAGAGGCAATTGAATGATGTCGATAGTGAGTGTTAAAGGCAATAGTGGTAATTCTGCCAATTTTTCCTGCCCTGACTTTTTGACATAGCCACTTTGGTCTTCGTAATGCTGGATACGGATCTTATAGGGATGGCTTAAGGGCTTTAAATCTGCGGCATTCGCAACTTTTGGGTAAACCGTACCTGCAATTTCTAAGTTAAACAGGTGATCTTGTTGTTCTGCCTTTGAACAATCACATGGTGCTACACCATATTGGTTGAATAATGCCCTTTCCGTAGGACTTAGTGTTCCATTGGGAGGCGCATAATAAAATTTAAAGCTTCCGCTAAATTTAGTGCTGTTCGGGCTCGGAGAATTAAAGTCAAGTTCTCGATGGAGACGAATATATTGTGGATTGAGTTGGCTTATCAGTTGAATAAAATCAGCACCGCCTTTATTGATCAAATAGCTGTATTTATTGCCTGCGACTACGATGCTATCGATTGGTTCATTGGGTATTGCTTTAGCAGGTTTGCCAAATGCGATCACATCATCTTCAAGGATTGTTCTCCATGCATATTTTGTTTCGTATTTTTGAAACAGATCACGGGAGAGTTCACCGATTTGATTATTTGTAACGCAAGCTGTAAGAAAAATAAAAGTGCTTAGGTAGCTCATCTTTATGAGGTAGTGAAGTCGTTTATTTATCATTGTTATGCATATTTAAGTTTTGGTTCAGGCCTTACCATAATTCAAAAATCGCTGAAAATCGAGAATTAACGTTTTAAATTTTAAATATGCTAAGACGTTTTTTAAGGGTTGTTTAGCACGGTTTATTGCTGAAGATTTTTGAACAAAATTTATTGCACTATGAAATTTCCCTCTCCTTTTAAGGAGACTTGCGCAGAATACCGCTCAGGGATAGGATTTATATGAAAAATTTCCCCTCATCCTCTTGTGGTGCATGCTGCTCACCCCAGAGGGAGAAGGGGCTTCTAGTATTATTCATGCGAGTTTAGTTAACAAATAAAAAACCCCGCACTAAACGGGGTTTCTTTTATCTCAGTATTTAATTAAAAATTAAACACGTTCGATAATAGTCGCGATACCTTGACCAAGACCGATACACATAGTCGCAAGACCGATTTGTGTATCTTGCTGTTCCATAACGTTCAGCAAAGTCGTTGTGATACGCGCACCAGAACAACCCAATGGGTGACCCAATGCAATCGCACCACCGTTCAAGTTCACACGGTCTTGTTGGTCATAAATGCCTAAGCCTTTAAGAACAGACAAACCTTGTGCTGCGAACGCTTCGTTCAATTCAAAAGTTTGAATATCAGCAATCGATAAGCCAGCACGTTTTAATGCTTTTTGAGTTGCTGGTACAGGACCATAACCCATGATCGCAGCATCACAGCCTGCAACCGCCATAGAACGAATCACAGCACGTGGCTTAAGACCTAAAGCTTGAGCACGTTCAGCAGACATCAGCAACATTGCAGAAGCACCGTCAGACAAAGCTGAAGATGTTGCAGCAGTTACCGTACCGCCTTTCGGGTCGAATACTGGACGTAACGATTGGAACGCTTCAAGGTTTGCATCAGGACGAATCACTTCATCGATATCGCACAGGATTTTGAAACCATTTGCATCGTGACCTTCAACGCCCACGATTTCATTTTTGAAACGGCCTTCTTGTGTTGCAGCCCAAGCACGGCGGTGTGATTCAACACCAAACGCATCTTGTTCTTCACGCGAAATACCGTTCATACGACCTAACATTTCAGCCGTTAAGCCCATCATGTTAGACGCTTTTGCATAGTGCTTAGACGCTTCAGGGTTGATGTCGATGCCGTGCATCATGCCAACGTGACCCATGTGTTCTACACCACCAATGATGAAGATATCACCTTGGTTGGTTGCAATTTGCGCAGCCGCTGTGTGGATTGCTTGCATAGAAGAACCACAAAGACGGTTCACTGTTTGACCTGCAACAGTACGTGGTAGGTCTGCTAACAATGCAATGTTACGACCAATGTTCATACCTTGCTCTAGGGTTTGGTTTACACAGCCCCAGATAACGTCTTCAACTTCATTGGTATCAAACTGGTTACGAGCAACAAGCGCGCGTACTAATTCAGCAGATAAGCTGTCAGCACGTACGTTACGGAACATACCATTTTTGGTTTTACCCATTGCTGAACGTACGCCATCAACGATGACAACGTCACGTGGATTTAAAGTAGCCATTCACGTTGCTCCTTAACCGTAGAATTTTTTGTTGTTAGCAGCCATGTCACGCAACATTTGTGGCGCTTCATAAGCCTTACCTAAATACGCATATTTGTCGCAAAGCGCTACGTATTCAGCGACACCTGTTTGGTCGATGTAACGGCATGGACCACCACGGAATGGAGGGAAACCTACACCCATGATCATCGCCATATCTGCTTCAGCAGCAGTCGCTACGATGTTGTCTTCTAGGCAACGAACAGTTTCGTTACAGAACGTCAGCATCATACGGTCAATGATTTCTTGAGCATCAAATTCACGTTTTTCCGCAGTTGCAACAGAAGCCACAAGTTCGTAAGCCACTGGATCAACCACTTTGGCTTTCTTACCTTTACGGTCAAGTTCGTATTTGTAGAAACCAACGTCATTCTTTTGACCCAAACGTTTTGCTTCATACATCGTTTGAATTGAACCTTTGAAGTCAGGCTTCATACGGTCAGGGAAACCTTCCGCCATCACTTCTGCACCGTGTACGCCTGTGTCGATACCCACAACGTCGATGAGGTAAGCAGGACCCATTGGCCAGCCGAATTTTTCCATGACTTTGTCGACTTGTTGGAAGTCAGCACCGTCTTTCAATAGAAGGTCAAATGCACCAAAGTAAGGGAACAATACGCGGTTTACAAGGAAGCCCGGGCAGTCATTTACCACGATTGGTGTTTTACCCATTTTCTGAGCAAGAACCACAGTCGTTGCGATTGCCTCAGCAGATGTTTTCTCACCACGTATCACTTCTACCAATGGCATCATGTGAACTGGGTTAAAGAAGTGCATACCTACGAAGTTTTCAGGACGTTGTAGGTTTTCAGCCAAACGTGTGATTGAAATGGTTGACGTGTTCGAAGCAATGATCGTATTGTCACGAACATTTTTTTCAGTTTCAGCCAGTACGATACCCTTAACTTTCGGGTTCTCTGTGACTGCTTCAATCACGATGTCCACTTCTTTGAATTCGTCATAGCTTAAAGTAGGACGGATGCGCGCAAGAGTTTCACCCATTTGAGCAGGTTTCATTTTCTTGCGTTCAACTTGTTTGGTCAGTAAGCCATTAGCTTCTTTCATACCTAAAGCAAGTTGTGGGTTACCAATGTCTTTCATGATGATTGGTGTGCCTTTGCTTGCCGCTTGGTAAGCAATACCACCACCCATGATACCCGCGCCTAATACAGCTGCTTGGTTGACAGGGTGTGCACCTTTTTCATATTTCTTCGAAGTTTTCTTCACAATTTGGTCGTTAAGGAATAAACCAATTAACGCACCTGCTTGTGGAGTCACAGCCGCTTTAGCAAAACCTTGCGCTTCGATTTTCAATGCTTCATCACGTGGAAGGCTTGCACCTGCTTGTAATGAGTCTAGAAGAAGTTTTGGCGCTGGGTATTGAGCAGGATTTGCTTTTGCAAGAACTGCACCTTTCGCTGTATTGAATGCCATCATTTGTTCAAGCATGTTCAATTTAACAGGATCTAATTTTTCTTGACGTTTTGCTTTCCAGTCTACACGGCCAGCAATCGCTTGTTTTACAAGGTCAATTGCAGCGTCTTGTAGTTTGTCTGCAGCAACAACTGCATCAACAGCACCGTCTTTGAGCGCAGCAGCTGGCTTTTTCGGTGCAGCCATTGCCATCCATTCAACCGCATTGTCGATACCAATCACGCGGCTTAAACGAACCGTACCACCAAAACCAGGGTAGATACCCAGTTTGATTTCTGGAAGGCCAACTTGTGCAGCATCTGACATCACACGATAGTCACACACTAAGCACATTTCAAAACCGCCGCCCAATGCCATACCATTGATTGCAGCAACTTTAGGAACGTTTAGATCTTCAAACGCATTGAAGATGTCGTGAACAGGCAATGCCCAATCCACAATCGCTTGTTCGCCTTGAGCGAAGTTGTCACCGAATTCAGTGATATCTGCACCCACGATAAATGTAGATTTACCTGAAGTAACGATTAAACCTTTGATGTCACCGTTTGCTTTAACAGCGTCAATTGCAGCTTTAAAATCTTCAATTGTTGCGCGGTTAAATTTGTTGACCGACTCACCTTGTAAGTCAAAGCGGAATTCTGCAATTCCGTCCGAAAGCATTTGGACGGTAATGGCATTGCCAGCGTGGATCATGCCTGATCTCCTTTATTTTGGAGGACTTCTAAGTTGATGTTGTGAAGCGAGTACGCGGTTCCTGCGTACACTTTATGCCTCGCTAATCTTACGATAACTATATCTAAAAAGAACATAACAAGTTGTATCAAGCCGTGACGCTAGGGTCATCAAAATTTCTTTTGGAAATAGCCTTCGGATCTGCCTTTAAACGCTATCGCTCTGATTAAATATGTTGAAGCTTATGTTTCAGTTCACATTTTTTTATAAATGTAAGCTATAGATTGAGATGCGAAAGAAAAATTCAAGAAAAAAGCAAGTGTATTTTTCGGCAGAATGGTCAATTCACTTTTACTATTGTCATCCATCTTTGCTGAGACACAGTGTTCTATGCTGCTTATTTAAGCGTCACTGAGCACTATGCTATACTCGTCGCGTTCTCAAAAGTTAATTTTTTATTAAGCACAATGCTTATTAGCACCAGGTCCTCATATGATTAAGTGGATTATCCTGGCGGTCTTTGTCATTTCTGCGTTTTATATCCAGCAACGCGGTAAAGTCCGTCATTCATTTTATCGTCAGTTTTTTGATCATTCGACATTGCTCGCACCGATCAATTTTCTCATGTACATGTTTTCAAAAGTGCCGAGCCAACCCTATATCGACACGCAGCATTTTAAAGATTTAAAAGTCTTAGATGAAAACTGAGAAATGATTCGTGATGAAGCCAAGGCCTTATATGAAAAAGGGGGCATCAAAGCATCGAGTACTTATGATGACCTTGGATTTAACTCGTTTTTTAAAACAGGTTGGAAACGCTTTTATTTAAAATGGTATGACTCAGCCCATCCTTCGGCTGCTGAACTTTGCCCAAAAACCACGGCTTTATTAAAAAACCTACCCACCATTAAAGCCGCGATGTTTACCGAGTTGGCGCCCGACAGTCGTTTAGTCCGTCATCGCGATCCCTATGCCGGTTCATTGCGTTATCACTTGGGCTTACTAACGCCGAATGATGACCGTTGTTTTATTGATGTCGATGGTCAGCGGTACTCATGGCGTGACGGCGAGAGTGTGGTGTTTGATGAAACCTATATTCACTATGCTGAAAATAAAACGGATCAGAACCGGATCATTTTCTTTGCAGACGTTGAACGGCCATTAAAGTCCAAGTGGATGGAAGCTTTTAACCATTGGTTTGGTAAAAATGTCATGACTGCTGCGAGTTCACCGAATGAAAGCGGTGATAAAACGGGTGGTTTAAATAAAGTATTTGGCTATGTCTATCAAATTCGTATAAAAGCCAAAGCCTTGAAAAAAACCAATCGTTCACTGTATTACTTTTTAAAGTGGTTCCTAATGTTGGGGCTGTTCTTCCTGATTTTTGTACGCCCATATTTATTTTAAAAGTAGAATAAATATTGAAAAAATGCGCCCTTAGGGGCGTTTTTTTATGCTGACAGTCAGCAAAATATCAGTTATCGTGCAAGCAGAATAAAAATAATTATGCAGAGCAAATCTGCAAAAAGCAGAAATAGTGTTAGCCAGAATAAGCTAGAACCAGAATAAGCCAGAAAAAGTGAGCCAATAGACGAGGAATATGATGTTGACGTCCGAACTTAAGCCCATGCCAAACCATTGAGCTGAAAGAAAAGCGTCATCATCAATGATAGCCAAAACCCAAAGGTGAACGGTTGAAGCTTTGCATGCAGGCATGAAGACCTACTGCATAGAAACCCTGTTTAAACGCCTGAAGGGATTGATTTGGCGGGAAGGGGATCCGATTCATGAAAGCAACCAACCAAACATTGATGCATCAAATGCATATTTCGATGCAAGATATAGAACGACGTAAACAGTTGCTTGGCTTGACTGATTTAGAGCTGGCGGAATTGGCTTCGATTGGTGGGATTGTGGCGCCGATACTCGACAGTATGGTTGATGAATTTTATGAAAATCAGACCTCAATTCCAGAAATTGCCACTTTGATTGGTGATCTTGATACCTTGAAGCGTTTGCAACGCGCGCAGCATCAATATTTATTGGATTTATTTTCCGGGCGCTATGACAGCGCGTATGTGAATAACCGTTTACGGATTGGTTTGGTTCATAAGCGCATTGGTGTAGAGCCGAAGTTGTATCTCTCTGCGGTACATACCCTAAAGACCATGTTGTTTCGCTTAATTCAGCGTACCTTTAATGATACGGAACAATATCAGCGGATTATTAACACGTTGGAAAAGCTCTTTATGTTCGATACTACATTGGTGGTGGAAACCTATGTATGGAGTTTGATTAATGAGGTGAAGATCTCCCGTGAAAAAATGGAACAGTATGCGCATGCGCTAGAGTTTCGTGCACAAGAAATGGAAGAACTTTCACAGCGCGATCCATTAACAGGACTCTTAAATGTCCGGCATTTATCGACCTTATTGACCAGTATTTTATATACCGCACAGCGTAATCATGAACCCGTAACAGTAGTGTTTATTGATATCAATGATTTTAAAAAGATCAATGATGAACAAGGTCATCCACGTGGAGATCAGGTACTACAAACGGTTGCTGCGGCCATAAAGTCGGTTGCACGTTTAGATGATCATTGCTTCCGTTATGGCGGAGACGAATTTTGTTTGGTCTTGCCTGGTTGCAGTGAAAAGCATGTGGAAGCGAGTTTTATCCCTCGTTTATTAGAAGCGGTGGCGGAAATGGAAGCAGGCTTAAGTTTAAGTATTGGGCTCTGTCAAACAGACCATCAGCAAGGCTATATAGATGCCATGAGTTTGGTACAACAAGCCGATGCTAAAATGTATCAAGAGAAAAAGAATTATAAACGTTTGCAGGAACAACCTATATCGAAAGAAGCGTGATTCGAGCGTAAATAACACCAAAAATAACAATTGATGAATAGCGACACTTGAGCGAAATGGATCTCCATATTCTTGAAAATAATGTGATAAGTATGCTTATTTCCTGCAAAAATAAAAGCTGAAATAGCAGATGCATCCTGCAAAATCTTGTATAGAATAAAAGCAGTTGATGGGGGATAAGATGCAAGTTTTTCGTTCAAAAAAAGATTGGTGGGTGGTGGCGTTTATTGTTTGTATGAGCGGTTTACTCATTCAATTATTACTCACCATGCAAGCCAAAGGCACGATGCAGCAATATCCTCTTCATACCGCGGTGTATATTTTAACGGTATTACTGCTGTGGTGGCCAATATTCAATACACGTTATCAAATTTCCGCTACAGAATTAAACATCCGTAGCATGTTTCTACGTTGGCAGATTCCTTTGCAGGATATCCAACGCATCAGTGCAAGTCAGGATTTATCTGCGGCACCTGCGCTTTCCATTAAACGTTTAAAAATTGAATATCTTCGAGATGGCAAAACCAAATTTGTCATGGTTTCACCGAAAGATCCGCAAGCTTTTGCTAAAGCGATTGGTGTTCCAATCCAATAAATATAAGAATGCTGAATAAAGGTATGTGAGCATGCCTTTTAAAGACCAGTGAATTATTTAATAATAACCAATTGTCCAAGTTGTGCATCTAGGTGTATTTTAGTTTGTTCGGGATGATTCAAAAAATACACCGCCAAAATAGGCTCAAGCTCGACCCGCATTTTTCGTGCTAAATGTCGTGCGCCATAACGAATATCATGGTTCTGATAAAAATGTGCTTTGGCTGCATCTGTGAGTTTGATACTGCGTTTTTGATGTTGTAGGCGTTGATTAAGTTTTTCCAATTCAATCTCCACCAAACGGGGCAAGGCATCATCTTGAACGGGTTGATATTGCAATACACGATCAATACGGTTAATAAATTCAGGGTCGAATTTACGTTGCATGACTTTTTCAATAATGCTGCTGACCGGCACGCGCTTGAGACAAACCTTTTGTATTTTTTCGGGCAAAAAATTTAACTTATCTAGATATTGCTGTGCCGCTTGTGCACCGACATTGCTGGTCATAAAGATCATACAATTACGAAAGTCGATGGTTTTTGTGCCTGAGGTTAGGGTTAATTTTCCGCTATCTAGCACATTCATTAAGCCGCGAAGCACTTCGGTTGACGCTTTTTCCAGTTCATCAAAAAGCACGATGCCCGGACGGGTATGACTACCTGCAATGGCAACTTCATCAAATAAACTATGGCCTTCTTTAGAACCGACATAGCCCGGAGGCGCACCAGTAATGGCAGCCGCATAATGTTCCTGTGCGAGCGTGTTCATATCAATACGGCAAAAGGCATCAGGCCTGCCATAAATCACTTCACTGATTAAACGTACGGTTTCGGTTTTACCAACACCTGTCGGTCCAAGCATTAAGGTTACGGAGAGCGGTCGTTCTGGACTGGAAAAATCAGCCTTGACCACATGCAGCATTTTTTCAATTTCGTCTAATGCTGCTTCTTGTCCAATGATCCGTTGCTTTAGGCGTTGCATAACGTCATGCGGTTCAAAATGAAAACGCGGCTTACCCATCAAACGGTTTTTTTCAGCAGTGCTATGCGTCGAAGTTGTCGGGTGTACGACATGGATGGCGGGATTGGCGTTCGTCATGCATCATGTTCCTAAAGCGGGATGTTTTGAGCATAGCAAATTTAGAATTTTGCATTAATAGCTTTTAGCAATCAGATCATTGCTATGAGCAACAATAAATTTGCTGGATTGCTTGAAAATGCAGGTAAAAGCATCACATCATGTCAAAGAGCAATATCGAAGACGGAACAAGGCAAAAGTGAACGAAAACGCACGCGAACATATTGAAAAAATTCTTGCCAATATGACGACTCTACCCGGTGTTTACCGCATGCTGGGTAAAGACGGTGAGTTGCTGTACGTGGGTAAAGCAAAGAATTTAAAAAATCGTGTGTCGAGTTATTTTGTGAAAACCATTGAGCATCCCAAGACGCAGGCTTTGGTTGCCCGTATTTATGATATTGAAAGTTTGGTGGTGCGTTCTGAAACGGAAGCCCTATTGCTCGAACAAAACCTGATTAAGTTGCATCGTCCGCCCTATAACATCATGCTGCGTGATGATAAGTCTTATGTTTATATTTTTATCTCTGCCGATAAACCCTATCCACGAATTGCCGCAGGACGTGGGAAAGGTAAGCATCAAGCTGGTAAGTTTTTTGGGCCTTATCCGAGTGCTTATAACGCGCGTGATACTTTGGTGGTGCTGCAAAAACTGTTTAATGTGCGTCAGTGTGAAAATAGCTATTTTTCGCAGCGCAAACGACCATGCTTGCAATACCAAATTAAACGCTGTTCCGCGCCTTGTGTGGGTTTGATCTCACCCGAAGATTACAAAGAAGATGTCAATAACTCGATTCGGTTTTTACAAGGCGACACTAAAGAGCTTAATCAAGAGCTGATTGGGAAAATGGAAGCTGCGGCCGAAGCACTCGAGTTTGAAAAGGCGGTGTTTTATCGTGATCGTATGGCATTGCTGCGTGATGTACAAACCCAGCAAGCGATTTATAAAGTCAAAGGTGAGGCCGATATCATTGCCATTGCTTATCAAGCCGGTGTGACCTGTGTGCAGATTATGCATGTGCGCAATGGTAAAATGCTCGGCGGAAAGAGTTATTTTCCTGACATGTTGGGCGATGATTTGGGGCAAATGCTCTCAGATTTTATTGCCAATTTTTACTTTCAGGTGGCAGACGAAATCCCTTCGGAACTCATCATTAATGTCGATATTCCAGATCGTAAAGACATGGAAGATGCGTTGTACCAACACTTTGAAAAGCGGATTCAAATCAAACATAAAGTGCGTGAAACCCGTGCAGAGTGGCAAGAATTGGCACAGATGAATGTACAACATGCGATTAAAGGTAAATTGGCTGATCATTTTGAATTGAATGAGCGCTTTCATCAGTTAGAGCAAGTCGTTGGGCGGCCGATTGACAGTATTGAGTGTTTTGATATTTCTCATACTATGGGTGAGGCGACCATAGCGTCTTGTGTGGTCTTTGATGCGGGCGGCGCAAGAAAGCGCGACTATCGCCAATTTTCCATCAATGACATTACCGAAGGCGATGATTATGCTGCCATGCGTCAAGCGCTGACCCGCCGTTATAAAAAGCACATGTTGCCCGATTTGCTATTAATTGACGGAGGCAAAGGTCAATTACACATGGCGATGGAAGTCATGCAGGAGCTCGAGCTCGATGCCTTTATGGTCGGTGTGTCCAAAGGCGAGGGGCGTAAACCAGGTCTGGAAACCTTGCACTTTACCGATGGTGAAAAAATCCAATTGCCCGAAGACCATAAAGCCCTGCATTTGATTCAACAGGTTCGTGATGAAGCCCACCGCTTTGCTATTACTAAACATCGAGCGAAACGAGATAAAAAGCGTGGCTCATCGGTACTTGAGGTGATTCCGGGCTTAGGGCCAAAACGTCGTCGGGATCTGTTGACCCATTTTGGTGGCATTCAGGGGGTACTCAAAGCTTCTGAAAATGATTTAAAACTAGTGCCGGGCTTAGGCGATGTGATGGCGCGCACCATTTATAAAATCCTGCATGAATAGCGCGAACTAAGCCCAATCGATGACGGGTCAATCCTGAATTTGCCAAAATGATCATTGACGCATGAGTCACTGATCATTCACATCATTTAATTTTTATACAATGATATAAAAATCAAAAATATGATCAGGGATGATGATGTCACTCGCACAGTTGTATCAACATATTGAACACAATGAATGGGTTGAGATTCCAGAAGGATGGTTGCAAGGACGTACGATCTATGGCGGCTTAGTGGCTGGCATGATGATGCACAAAGCCGTTGCCACCATTGCCGATCCGCAGCGACGTTTACTCAGTTGTAATGTGACCTTTGTTGGGCCAGTACAATTGGCGCCCGTGCGTTTAAGTGCTGAAATTTTAAGACAGGGCAAATCCGTCACCACTATCGAAGTTCGACTTTGGCAAGATGATGCCGTACAAAGCATTTTATTGGCGAGCTTTGGTGTTCCACGTGAATCAAGCATTGCCGTCAATCAGGAGCGTCAAGCACCCGATTTTCCTGAAGTGAGCAGCTTAAAGATTGCCGAACATCATCCACTTGCACCCCAGTGCTTTCAGCAAATGGATTTGGTCTGGGTAGATGGGCAGTATCCATGTACAGCAAGTCAAAAGCCTGACTTTAGTGGTTGGATGCGTTTTAACCCAGAACGTCATGATAACCGTAAGATGACTGTTGCTGACCTAATGGTCTCGATGGATATGTGGCCGCCCGGTGTACTGCCTATGTACAAAACCATGGCACCTGCGAGTTCTTTAACGTGGACATTGACTTATGTACATCCCTTGCAATCAAACTTACATAATTGGTTTAAATATAAAGTATTTACCGATTATGCAGCGGATGGATACGCTACAGAATATGCTCATTTATGGGATGAAAATAACCAGTTGATAGCGATTGCGCGACAGACTGTTACGGTGTTTGCCTAGTGACACTGCGGGGCATTTCGTATAAAGTGAGTGCAACTAACGATGGATAAATCCTCAAATTATTTTGCATTTTCATCGTGCATGAGGGGAAAACTGGGGTGTCTATGACAACAGGTCGAATCCTGAATATTCCTAATATTTTAACATTGGCACGAATTGCTTTAATTCCTGTGTTTTTGTTGGTGGCGTACTGGCCACCTGCAATGGGCGTGGGTGAGCATGCTGCAAGCATGTCACGTCATATATTGCTGACTGCTATTTTTGTGATCGCAGCTGTCACTGACTGGTTTGATGGCTACCTTGCAAGAACTTTAAATCAGACTTCAGCATTTGGACGTTTTCTCGATCCTGTTGCAGATAAATTGATGGTTGCAACAGCGTTGATCGTTTTGGTGCAATGGCAACCGACCATTTCGATGGCCTTTGCAGCGATTGTAATTATTTCACGTGAAATCACGGTGTCTGCCCTACGTGAGTGGATGGCTGAATTAGGCGCGCGTACCAGTGTTGCGGTTTCAACCGTTGGTAAATATAAAACAGCATTTCAGATGATTGCGATTTCAGTGTTCTTGCTAAATTGGCAACCCCTAGAAATGTTGGCCTATGGATTGCTCTATACAGCCGTAGTTTTAACGTTATGGTCGATGTTTATTTATTTAAAAGCCGCATGGCCGTATTTAAAGCAACCTTGATTTAAAGGTAGTTATTAAAAGCTCCGTGATCGGGGCTTTTTTATTGCCGAGTTTTTAGAAAAAATTGAGGGTTTGACTAGTTTGAACAGCGCTTCATTTGATTAGAGCTTGAAGTTAAATGTGAGATGTTAGCGCAAATTTTGGATAAAAAAATTCCCAGATTTTGGGGGAAATCTGGGAAGGAAAATCGGGGTTACTTATCGCTATTATGGAAGATGTTTCCATCTTCTTGATTGCTATTATAGGAAAGCAGATTTAGAAATACATGGAGTTTATTGTAGTGTAATGTTGTGTTTTATTGAGAAATGTATCACAAATTTACATTAAGAATTTTTGATACAAATTGGCCGATAACTTTGGTAGGTTTTGTTTGGATTTAAACGATAAAAATCGATATATGTGATGATAAAAATACAATTAACATTATTTAAATAATAGATTCATCTATTTAAGTTTAAATAAAATTGATCAATGGATAAAAGATTTTTCAGCAATGATAAAGATCATTTCTCAATGAAAGCTTACACAGACGTCATCTTTGTCTTACGAAAAAAAGCAGTGCTCCTAAGCACAAAAAAAAGGAGCCTTTTTAGACTCCTTTTTGAGATTTGAAGCTACGCGCTTCGCTTGTCTTGCGTAATTTTTAGAGCAGCGCTCTAAAAATTACTCAGGCTTTAGGCCTTCGGCTTTTTCTAAAGATTCATCATTGCTGAAGAATTTTTCACGCTGCTCTTCAAGGAACTTTTTCGCGTCAGCTTCAAACACGTTTAAACGTTTTTCATTGATCAACGTAGTTTGGTGTTTTAGCCATTCTTGCCAAGCTTGTTTAGATACCGTATCAAACAATTCTTGTCCCTTCGCACCAGGGAATGGTGCAAAGTCTAAACCTTCCATTTCAGCCTGATATTTACGGCAAAAAACTTGTCGAGACATATCAATACTCCATTTAACTTGAAAAAGTTATGCGTAAAGTTTTTCTAAACGTGCGTGTGCGCGTTCAATTGCTGCTTCAACTTGAGCAGGTGCAGTACCACCAATGTGGTTACGTGCATTGACAGATGCTTCAAGTGTTAATGCTTTTTCGAAGACATCGGCTTGAATCAAGTCAGAGAATTGTTGAAGTTGCTCAAGGGTTAATTCTGAAAGGTCTTTGCCTTCTTGAACACCAAGAGCAACTGCTTTACCCACAATTTCATGCGCATCACGGAATGCTACGCCATTTTTAACGAGGTAGTCGGCAAGGTCAGTTGCAGTTGAGAAGCCACGAAGTGCTGCTTCACGCATGATGTCAATGTTTGGTACTAGTGCAGGAATCATGTCGGCAAATGCCATGAGTGAGCCACGAACAGTATCAATTGCATCGAATAGTGGTTCTTTATCTTCCTGGTTGTCTTTGTTGTATGCCAATGGTTGACCTTTCATCAGGGTCAATAGGCTCATCAAGTCACCATATACACGGCCAGTTTTACCACGGATCAACTCAGGAACGTCTGGGTTTTTCTTTTGCGGCATAATTGACGAGCCAGTGCAGAAACGGTCAGGAATGTTTACAAATTTGAACTGAGCCGATGTCCAAAGAATCATTTCTTCTGACATACGTGATAAATGCATCATGATGAGTGATGCCGCAGCATTGAATTCAATACCGAAGTCACGGTCAGACACAGCATCTAAAGAGTTTTCTGCAACGGCTTCAAAACCTAGTAATTCTGCAGTGAATGCGCGGTCGATCGGGTAGGTTGTTCCAGCAAGTGCAGCAGAACCTAAAGGCATGCGGTTGGTCCGTTTACGGCAGTCAATTAAACGCTCTGAGTCACGAACCAACATTTCAAACCACGCCATTAAGTGGTGGCCAAAAGTCACTGGCTGTGCAGTTTGTAAATGCGTGAAGCCCGGCATGATAGTATTGGTGTTTTTCGCCGCTAAGCCCAAGATACCTTTTTGTAATTTTTGCAATAATTCTAAAATCGCATCGATTTCGTCGCGAACATACAGACGGATATCGGTTGCAACTTGGTCATTACGGCTACGACCGGTGTGTAGTTTTTTACCTGTAATACCGATACGTTGAGTCAAGCGTGACTCAATATTCATGTGCACATCTTCTAGGTCAATGCGCCATTCGAAGTTACCCGCTTCAATTTCTGCTTTAATGGTGTTTAAGCCATTAATAATATCGTCACGCTCTTGTTCAGTTAGAACGCCAACTTTTGCAAGCATGGTTGCATGTGCAATTGAACCTGCAATATCTTGTTTATAAAAGCGTTGGTCAAACTGTACAGATGCTGTAAATTCAGCAACAAAAGCGTCAGTAGCTTCGGAAAAACGACCGCCCCACATGCCTGAAGTTTGGGCTTGTGACGGATTTGAGGAATTAGAAGATGTGGTCATGTCGGCTCAATAAGATAAAAAGCATAGAACTGAGCAAGAGTATAGCAAATTCGAACCCAGTTGCCGAAGGGCAAGTTGATCAAACTTTTAGACAGGGTTTAGGTCTATGACAATTTCAGTATTTTCAGGAAAAATGGGCCGTTGGCACTATCTGTGGGAGCTTTTTCTTGCGGGCAATATCGTGGCTTTGGTCTTGGCCTTGGCCCAAGCTCAATCGTGGCATGCCTTAAGTTTTTCGAGTGTTATGCAGCATGTGTTGTTTATTAACTGGATTTTATTGGCATTTGCTGCATTTTCAGAGCTTTTGCAGAGTAAGACGCGTGGTTTAAGCATGAAAATGCTCATGTTTAGCGGGTTTGTTTTATTGCAAGCTTTGGTGTTGTTCACCACCTTAATTTTAAATGTCTTGATCTATTTTGGTGAAAATTTCAGTTTAACTGGCTTGAGTGCAGACGTTTTAGCTGCTGGTGTAGTTTTAAATCTGAGCTATGGGGTTTTACTTGGCGCATTTTGTTTTCGATATTTATATTTAAGAGAGCAGTGGGGGCGACAACATCATAGTGAATTAAACGCACGTATTCAGGCGATGCAAGCTCGGATTCATCCGCATTTTTTATTTAATAGCTTAAACAATGTGATTAGCTTGATTGCGATTGACCCAGATAAAGCGGAGCAAATGCTGCTGAATTTATCGCGTTTGTTCCGTGCGAGTTTTCAAGAATTGAAGCTAGTGAGTCTCAAAGATGAGATCGATCTGTGTCAGCGTTATTTGGCCATCGAACAAATGCGATTGGGGGATCGGCTCAATGTGGAGTGGAAACTGGCCGACATTGAACAGTACGCTCAAGTACAAATTCCACTATTAACTTTACAACCTTTGTTAGAAAATAGTATTTTTCATGGAGTCGAAAAGATTTTGACAAAGAGTACGATAAATATATTGATTGAAATATTACAAAATCAAATTAATATCGTTATTACAAATCCTTATACACAGGATACAATTAAATTACGTCAGGGGAATGGTATTGCCATCGAAAACGTGAAACAGCGACTTGAGGCATATTATGGTCAGCATGTCACTTTTCAAACCTACGCAGGCGAGGGAATGTATACGACTGTGGTGCAATATCAATATAAATAGAAATCTCAGTTGACCAATAAAAATAAATGACGTTAACGAGATAAGGAGGAGAAATGGACATCCTAATCTGTGATGATGAGCCTCTAGCAGTAGAGCGATTGTCACGTTTAGTCACTCAACTTGGACATCAAGTGGTTGCGAAAGCTTCACATGGTCAACAAGCGATTGACTTGGCTCAAAGCCTCGAGCCTGATGTCATCTTACTAGATATACAAATGCCTGAAATGGATGGGTTGACTTGCGCGAAATTGTTGCGTGAATTAGACCCCATGCCCGCTATTATTTTTTGCACTGCATATGATCATCATGCACTTGATGCATTTAAATCGAATGCAGAGGGATATTTACTAAAACCAGTTATGCAACAGGAATTGCAGCAGGTTTTAGATCATTTAACTAAATTAACCCAAGCTCAATTGAGCACGATAAAACAAAAAGAAAATATGGACGAAATTAAAATCAGCCGTCATCAAATCGCGGCAAAGACCTATCGTGGTGTAGAACTGGTCCCTGTGGAAAATATTTACTATTTTCTTGCAGATCAGAAATATGTCACTGTTCGGCACAAAAATGGCAGCGTACTCATTGATGAAACGCTGAAAGATTTAGAGCATGAATTTGGTGATCGTTTTATACGCATTCATCGCAATGCCTTGGTGTCTGTGAGCTTTTTAGATGGTTTAGAGGTTATAAGCTCAGGGCAATATCAAGTGCGTTGTCGAGATTTAGAAGAACGTTTGGCGGTCAGCCGTCGACATTTACCGAATTTGCGTGAGCGAATACAAAAATTATAGGGCAAGGGTCAAAGTACATTGCGAATTAAGCTTGCATTTTCAACTGAGCAAGTTAAGTTTAGAATAATAGCCCTATAGACTGTATTTTAAAATTTATGAATATCCTTAAGATCGCAACTCGACAAAGCCCGCTTGCACTTTGGCAGGCGGAACATATTCGTGCACGCTTAGAAGCACTTCATGCAAATTTGAAAGTTGAGTTGGTGACCTTTGTGACCCAAGGTGACAAGATTCTAGATACCCCTTTAGCCAAAATTGGGGGAAAAGGATTATTTGTAAAAGAATTAGAAGCGGCGTTGTTGGATGGTCGTGCAGACTTAGCAGTTCATTCGATGAAAGATGTGCCGATGGCCTTGCCTGAAGGTTTAAGCTTGGCCGTGATTTGTGAGCGTGAAGATCCATTAGATGCTTTCGTTTCAAATACCTATAACAGTTTTGATGATTTACCACAAGGTGCGAAGGTGGGGACATCGAGCTTGCGCCGCAAATGCCAAATTTTAAAACAACGTCCTGATCTTGAGATTATTGATCTGCGTGGCAATGTGGGTACGCGTTTATCTAAACTCGATGCGGGTAACTATGATGCGATTATTTTGGCGAGTGCAGGGCTAAAGCGTTTGGGTTTAGCAGAGCGTATTCGTCATACTCTTGAGCCTGTTGTGAGTTTACCTGCAGTTGGACAAGGTGCATTGGGCCTAGAATGTCGTAGCCAAGATCAAGCTGTATTGGATTTAATTTTGCCCTTAATGCATACAGAGACCAATTCTTGTGTACGTGCAGAACGTGCTTTTAATGCATATCTAGAAGGTGGCTGTCAAGTACCGATTGCAGGTTATGCAACCTTAGAAAATGGTCAGATTCATTTGGAAGGTCGAGTCGGTAGTGTTGACGGTCAAACCTTGTTGAAAGCACAGCAAGTAGGTCTTCCCGAACAGGCTGAACAGCTCGGTGTCAAATTGGCCCAAGACTTGTTAGCCCAAGGTGCCGGTGAAATTTTAAAGGCACTGTATTAATACATGCTTTTTATCAATACACGTCCGACAGATCGTGCAGCGCAGCTTAGCTTGACGCTGCGCTCTGCGGGTGTTGCTGTGGCTGAGCTTCCATTACTTGAGCTCAAGCCGCGGGCATGGTCAGAAGCATTGGCAGCGTGCTACGCCCAGTTGAGTGCTGCGGATGTATTGGTTGTGGTGAGCCCCTCTGCGGTCACCTTTGGTATACAAGGTCTGCGTAAGGCAGGCATTTCACTTGAACAGCTCGAACATACTCAATGGATTGCAGTCGGTGACGCAACCGCAGCAAAGCTGGCTGATTATGGCATTCACAGTGTTGTGCCGCAGGTGGAAACCTCAGAGGGAATGCTCACCTTAAGCCATTTAGAACAATTAGAGGCCGGGGCTTGTGTAGCGTTTTGGCGCGGTGAAGGTGGTCGTCAATTTATGATGCAGCAGTTGCTAGCACGTGGCATTCAGATTCTCAATTTTGTGCTATACGAACGGCATCTACCGGAAGAGACCACTCAAAAAGTAAAAACACTTATTTCTGAACATCAGTTGTCATCTCTGTATTGTATGTTGATCACCAGTGAGGCCAGTTGGCTCAATTGGCTTGACTTGATTCAGTCGCATTTATCAGTGCTGAGTCATGCACATTTTTTAGTTTTAGGTGTAAGGTTGTTCGAGCTACTTGAGCAAAGTCGTATAACACTGAACAAAGATTTTAAAATTATTCAACTCGAAGATTTAAACGCGACACACATATTGCAGCATGTGCAAGTCGTGCAGGGAAATACATGAAGAAGTTGTTTGTCGTTGTGGTCATTTTCGCCGTACTTTGGTTGGCTAAACTCAGTTTTGACTTGTTTCAGGTCAATGCTCAACAAACCGAACTGATGCAACAACAAACTTTATTGCAACAGCGCAATGCAGGTTTGAATGATCAGGTCGTGGCTTTGAAACGCCAGTTGAATGGCACAACGACCGAGATGGCGGCTGCAACGACATCGAATGCTTCGATTGCTGCTGAGGCGACCCATAGTATTGAGCCAATGATGGTTGTGGGCCAGCAACTTGATTTGGTTGAATTTGCCATGCAGCAACAACAATTTGCTGTCGCTTTGGAAAAATTAAACCAATTAGACCAACAATTAGATCAGTTGAGCTTGGCACCTGCACTGCGTATGAGTTTGCATCAGGTGATTCAAAAAGACCGTGAGACCTTAAAGCAATATGTGACAGAGCGTCAGTTGCAATCTGATAAAGTGAAAAATACTCTGCAATCGATCGATCAATTGTTAGAAAAAGAAATATTAAAGCCCTATAGTTCTAAAGAGCAGCAAAAAGGTCTTTCTTTTTGGCAAAAATGGATTCAAGTCGAATCAGTCGAACAACCAAGTCCCGTATTAATGCAGCGTAGCTTGGTATTAAAAGAAATGCAGTTACGTTTAATTTTGGCTCAGCAAGTTTTAAATCAAGGACAATATCCTCAATTTCAACAAGAAATCACTGAAATTATGCAAATTATGCAGCAATTGCCAGATGCTTCATTAAAACCAATACGCCAACGTTTAGAACAATTAAAGGACATTCCGGTTATTTCTGTACCGCTATTAAATACTCGGGCACTCATAGGATAATCGACTATGAAACATATTTTATTGGCCTATTTATTTATTAGCTTATTGGTTGTTGCCATTATTAGTTTGCTGAGTTTTGGACATGGTGCAGGCTATGTCTATTTATACTGGCGTGAATGGCAAGTTCAATCTAATATTTGGTTTTTAGCATTATTGCTGGCACTACTGAGTTTGTTCGTGCAAATGCTTTGGTATGCGGTTAAACGCTATTTAAGTCGAGAACAGCGTAAATCTGAAACAGTCTTTAGTTTTAATAAACTACATCCCTATGAGCAATTGGCTGTCATTTGGCTTTTAAATGCTGCGCAAGATCAAAAAAACTTTATTCAGCAAGCTTTTACTGAGTCTGGATTATTAAAAGGGGTGATCGATGCGCGTTTATATTGGATTCAGCAACAATATGAAACAGCATTAAATGCATTAACTCAGACCAATCCAATGGCTTTTGAGCTTGCAGAATTGCAACGGATTGAAATTTATTTATCTCAACAAGAGGGTGAAAAGGCTTTAACGCATCTTGAATTTTTAAATCAACATGAACTATCGCCATGGTTGCAAAAAGTCAGTAGTGCCTATGAGCAGCGCCTAACCACGCTATGGGGCATGTTTGCGTTGCAGTTTCCTTGGTTGTATTTGCGTTCGACACGTTATGGACATTTAGATGAGCTGACAAAACAAGCTTGGTTGGAGCAATTATTATCAGCGTTTGATCAAGCTGATGTCGATGACTTACAGTATTTAAAGCAGCGTTATTTGGATTTACAAGATCAAATCACAGAGCGTAAATATGCGGTCAAAGTGCTTTGGTTAAAAGTCTTGTCTCGTATGCCAGAGATGAGTCAGGAGCATGAGCAATTGGCCATTCATTTGCTGGAACAGCAATTTAACAAAGAAGTGTTCTTTTTGTGGTTCCAGCAAAAAATGCTGAAGCAAAACCCTGACTATGTGGCTGTAGAACAGCAGATTCAACGTTGGGAAGAAAAGTATCCTGCGCTGCCTGTTTTTAGTTTTGCAAAATGGAATATTTACCAAGCGACAGCACGTCAAGCTGAAGCAGATGCATTGTTAGAATTATATCCAAATGATGTATTAATGAGTTATTTACGCATCAAGTCAGCCTTAAATCAGCAGGATGACTTGATCAAACAATTAAATTTAATATTTGAAAATAATGCCAATTTTATGGAAATTCGAATATAAGGACATTATATGCAAGAAGATTTAGCTCAATATTCATTGGTTCATACTCAACACGTCGCTTGGGGGGATATGGATGCTTTTGGGCATGTAAATAACGTGCATTATTATCGTTATATGGAAAGTGCGCGGATTGGTTATTTAGACCAGTTGGATATATTTGATCAGTCTGTGGTTACGGTTGTGGCTTCAAGCCAGTGTAAATATTTAAGCCCCGTGATTTATCCTGATATTTTAAAAGTGGCAACGCGCGTTGAAGAATTAAGGAATAGTGCATTTCGTATGAGTTATATATTATGGAGTGAAAAGCAACAAAAAATCGTTGCAACAGGCGATGCAGTTATTGTGTGCGTGGATAAAATGACCCTACAAAAAACTTCAATTCCAGAAAGTATAAAGACCAAAATAAAAGCTTTAGAGATTTCAGTGGGAAATAATATTTAAATACAATTTAACTTTATATATTTTAAGAAGTCGTGTTAAAATATTGTAGTAAAATGAAAATTATTTATTGAATAAAAATTTTATTATAATATTATGAGCGAGTTTTCATAAGCATTATTAAAATGAAATTTCGGAGTTAAAGATTATGCCTGATATTAGTAATTTATCAGTTGAAGAGTTAAAGAAGCTTCAAGTAGAAGCTGAAGCACTGATTGCATCTAAAAAAGATCAAGCGATTGAAGATGCGTATAACCGTATTGTTGAAATTGCAGAAAATTTAGATTTAAGCGTTGAACAAATCCTTGAATTTGGTTCAAGCAAACGTAAAAAATCAACGCGTAAAGCGGTTGAGCCACGTTACCGTAGCAAAACTAATGCAGATGACACTTGGACTGGTCGTGGTAAACAACCGCGTTGGTTAGTGGCTGAGCTAGAAAAAGGCGCGAAACTAGAAGACTTCTTAATTTAAGAATAATTCATGAAATCGTCATATCCTGAGTTCAGGATAATTAAACCAGGCAAATGCCTGGTTTTTTTATCTCTTTGAATTGGCTATGCAGAAAAAGTATGCATAATGTGTCTATAAAGAAAAATGTTTAAATGATGGAAAAAAATTGATGGATCGGTTGTGGTGGGATGATCAATAAGACTAATAATATTCGGTGGCTCATTTTTGCTGCGATCAGTTTTTTAATTTTCGTTATGCTGCAAGTGCCAGCAGCGTGGCTCATTACAAAGTTTTATAAAAATAACCAAATGCTACATAACGTCAGTGGCAATATTTGGCATGGGCAAGCAGATTGGACACGAGGAAATTTGAAAGGCTCGTTAAACTGGAACACACGCCCGTGGGATTTGATTTTATTACGCTTGGGTGCAAATGTTGAAATTCATAGTGGCAATACCAAACTACAAGGTGTGATGGGGTATGGTTTTGGTAAAAGTATTAGTATTAAAAACTTAGAGGGTCAAATTGCTCCTGAAACCTTAAAAAGTTTTGCCGATTGGCAATGGCCAATGAATGCCATTCAATTAAAAGATGTGCAGTTTAAATATAAGCCACAACAGGGATTTAGTCGTTCATCAGGCGAGATACAGTGGGCAGGTGGGGATTTATCATTTAGCTTTGCACAGCGTCAAGAGTCAATGAATGTGCCTGCCATGTTGGCTCAATTAAAAGACGATAATGGCAAATTGTCGATTGATGTTCGAGATCAACGTGAACAAAAAATGATGAATATGTCACTTGAGCCAGACCTCATGTTGGATGTGCAATTAACCCAGCGCTTTTTGATGAATGTTGCTTCCTATGAAGGTAAGGCAGGATTAGATACGTATGTGATTAGTTCGCGTCAACCCCTATTGAGTGGGGTGAACTGATGGCTGACTATTTCGAAAAAATCCGCGAGATCAATTGGAAGCAAACAGATCGACTTGCACCTGTGGTCTTGGTTTTAATAATTTTGTACTTGTGCTGGAAGTTAGCCGCTTTATTTTGGTTATTGATTGCACCGCCACAAGCCATGCAGTTAGACCGAGTTGAATTGGGTTCACAGCAAACGCAAGTTCCTAATATTAGCTCTTTTGCCTTGTTTCAGGAAAACCGCAGTTCAGCAGCTGACGCGCAGTTAAATATGGTGTTACAAGGTGTGGTGGTTGGACAGCCAAGTCGCTACTCGTCGGCAGTGATTAAGGTCAATGAGAGTTCAGATCGCTACTTGGTTGGAGAAACCATTCAAGGTTCATCATATCAACTGGCTGAAGTTTATTGGGATAAGGTGATTTTAACGCAGGGTAATGGTGCACGGCGTGAATTAGCGTTCCAAGGTATTGAAAACGGATTAGATCAACCGATTGTCCCTACAGCCAATGCAACATCAGGCGGATCTTTGCAAAATAACAGCATGCAAAATGCAGCTAATCCTGCAAATTCAGGGCAAGGCACGACGCAGTCCGCGATTGGTCAGGCCGTACAACGCATGACAGAAAATCGTGAGCAATATCTGCAGGAAATGGGGGTGAATCCATCAGGTAATGGTGGGTTTGAGATTTCAAATCGAACACCTGCTGCCTTGAGAAATAAATTGGGTTTGCAACCGGGTGACCGCATCATGTCTTTAAATGGGCAGGCAGTCGGTGCAGGACAATCTGAGGCGCAATTATTAGAACAAGCCCGCCGTGAAGGGCAGGTGAAACTTGAAGTCAAACGTGGTGATCAAGTGATGACCATACAACAGGATTTTTAGTGATGTTTCATCACTTTATAGGGTTAGGAAACACAGGCGTATATGGCTTTATTTAATAATAACCGTTCAACTTTAGCTGCCTATGCCATGGTGCCCTTGGTTGCTATGGTCAGCACAGCAAGTTATGCACAAACATGGAAAATCAATTTACGTGATGCAGATCTTACGGCATTCATTAATGAAGTCGCAGATATCACGGGGAAAAATTTTGCAGTTGACCCACGGGTACGAGGAAATGTAACGGTTATTTCCAATAAGCCTTTAAATAAAAATGAAGTCTATGACCTGTTTCTCGGTGTATTGAATGTCAATGGCGTGGTGGCGATTCCATCGGGCAACACCATTAAACTGGTTCCAGACAGTAATGTAAAAAGCTCGGGCATTCCTTATGATGCGCGCCACCGTGCGTCTGGAGACCAAATTGTCACCCGAGTAATTTGGCTTGATAACACCAATGCCAACGACTTAATTCCAGCCCTACGTCCACTGATGCCGCAATTTGCACATTTGTCAGCAGTGGCGGGGACCAATGCGCTGATCGTCTCAGACCGTGCTAGTAATATTTACCAGCTCGAAACGATTATTCGTAATTTAGATGGAACGGGTCAAAATGATATCGAAGCCGTGACGCTGCAATCGAGTCAGGCCGAAGAAATGATTGGGCTGTTAGAGTCGATGAGTTCGACCGGCGCATCAAAAGACCCGAAAGGTTCACGAATTCGTATTATCGCGGACAATCGAACCAATCGTATTATCATTAAAGGTGATACAGCGACACGTAAGCGTATTCGTAAGATTATTGAGACCTTAGATGTGCCTGCGGCAGATCGATTGGGTGGATTGAAAGTTTTTCGTCTAAAGTATGCAAGTGCAAAAAACTTGTCGGAAATCTTACAAGGCTTGGTCACGGGGCAGGCCGTTTCGAGTACGAATTCATCGAATAGCTCAAATAGCAGCACGATGAACAGTTTAATGAATGATAGTAACAGTTCAAATTCACAGTCATTCAGTTCACAAAATAACACCAGTTCAGGTATTAACCTCAACAGTAATAACTCTTCCAATAATACGCAAAACGGTATTTCAAGTTTTAATGCCAATGGCGTGAGTATTATTGCCGATGCCACACAAAATGCACTGATTGTGAAAGCAGATCCGCAGCTCATGCGTGAAATTGAGTCTGCGATTCAACAGCTCGATATTCGTCGTCAGCAAGTGCTGATCGAAGCGGCGATTATTGAAGTTGAAGGCACGGATACCGATCAGCTCGGTGTGCAATGGGCGTTGGGTGATATCAGTAGTGGTATCGGCTTAATTAACTTTGATAATTTTGGTTCTAGTTTAAAAAATATTGCCGCAGGTTATTTAACTGGTGGTGCTGCGGGTGCGGGTAGCGCGGTGAGTGCGGGTACTTCTTTAGTTCTTGGTGATTATCGTGAAGGCAGTGATGGTTCGCGCAAACTCTATGGTGCGATGATTCAGGCCTTAAAAGAAAAAACTAAATCGAATCTATTATCTACACCGTCTATTGTGACGATGGATAACGAAGAAGCCTATATTGTGGTGGGTGAGAACGTTCCATTTGTGACAGGCTCGGTCACCACCAATGGTGGTACAGCCAATCCATATACATCGATTGAGCGTAAAGATGTCGGTGTTACTTTGAAAGTTGTGCCGCATATTGGCGACGGCGGTTCGGTGCGTTTAGAGGTCGAGCAAGAAGTTTCTGATGTAAAAGACAATAAAGGTCAAGCGTCGGACTTGGTTACGACTAAACGTGCGATCAAAACCTCGATCTTGGCAGAGCATGGTCAAACGATTGTGTTGGGTGGTTTGATCTCTGACAATACATTGCATGGGCGTCAATCGGTTCCGGGGCTAGGGGCTATTCCTGTACTCGGCAAACTCTTTAGCTCGGAAGGAAAATCCAACAGTAAACGTAATTTGCTGATCTTTATTCATCCGACTATTGTTGGAAATTCTGCTGATGTGAAGAAAATGTCTCAGCAGCGCTACAGTCAGCTCTATAGTCTGCAACTGGCATTGGATAATGACGGTAATTTTGCGAAATTACCTGAAAATGTGGACGATGTGTATCAACAGCGCATACCTGTTTCAAAAGGTACAGCGCCAGCCCCTGTGTATAAGACGGTACCGACAGCACCACAAATGACACAGCCAGCGGCAGTGGTCTCCACGCCAGTCGCCATTGAACCTACGGTGAAGCGCCAAACCATTACCGTACCGAATGGCAAAGTGGTGGGCATGCCTTAGGTTAGACAGCAGAGTGGTTTAGCTTTGAAACCACTGCATGCTATGATGAAAAAAACGAGCAATAGAGAATTAACTTCATGACTTGGAAAATTCAAGCAATTTCTGGTGATTTAACAGGACAAGAAATTAGTATTGAGCGAGATATGTTGGTGGGGCGTCATCAACAAGCAGATATTGTTTTGCAAGAATCTGATGTATCGCGTAAACATGCTGCCTTTGTACTGAAAGATCAGGCACTCTGGTTGCAAGATCTCAATTCATCTAATGGGACGTTTATTAATGATGTCCGTTTGACTGGTGAATCACTTTTAAAAGAAGGTGATATTGTACAGTTTGCCAGTGTGAAGTTTAGTTTATTGGCTCCAGCTAAAGCTGTTCAGATCCCAGCGGATATTGAACAAAGCGTTGAAGCGTTGCAAACAGAAGAAATTACACCTGTTCAGCAGCCGTCTGAAGCTGTTGCAGTTTCTGAAAATGTGGCACAAGAGTCTGTAGCAAACACGTCTGAGACTAAGGCACAAGAGCCTGTCGTTAAAACCGCAGCACAACAAATGAATGATCAAGGTATGCCAGAGTTGAAAGAGCGAGATAGCTCAGTTCAATTGACTCGTGATGGTATGCCGACCAATGTAGATGTGCCTAAACCTGCACCAATTCCTGAGGGAATTGACGTAACTGCTGTTCCGAAAAATGAAGCATGTGATGTAGAAATTCCAGCGACATGTGTAGAGCAAGAGCGTGAAGCGCAAAAAAATGCCTCTGTGGGCTTAATCTCAGTCATTGTTTTAATCATTCTTGCAATTATTGCATGGGTCTTGTTTAAATAAACCGAGACATTCCTCAAAAGGCATGCATGGGCATGCCTTTTTTATGGGGAAAATTTACAAAAAAATAGAGGGACATTATGTTTGAAGTTCGTTTAGCAGAACGCCAAATGATTTTATTTGATCTGGATGGAACGCTAGTCGATTCAGCATCTGACTTACATCGTGCGATGAATATGAGTTTAAATGCGTTGCAATTACCGTTGGTCACAGAAGCGCAGGTGCGAAACTGGATTGGGAAAGGAACTTCATTGTTTTGTCATAGCGTACTTGAATACTTGACCGGGAAGGTGGATGCCGCACAGCACCATCTTTTACTGGAAACTTTTCTAAAGATTTACAATGCAGATCCTTGTGTTTTGACGCAGCCCTTTGACGGCATTCTAGAGTTCTTGGATTGGGCAAAAGCAGAAGAGAAAATTCTGATTTGTGTGACCAATAAACCAGAGCAACCGGCACGCAGTATTGTGCAGGCACTAGGTATGCATGAATACTTTGATGATGTGATTGGCGGAGATCGTTTTGAAGAGCGTAAACCACATCCCAAGCAGCTAGAGTATTGTGCGGAGCATTATGCCTTGCCGAAACAGCAAATTTTGATGGTGGGTGATTCTGTCAATGATGTAGAGGCAGCACGTCGTGCGGGTATTGATTGTATTGTGGTCAGCTATGGCTATAATCATGGTGAAAATATTCGAGATTGTCAGCCGCAGCACGTGGTTGATAACTTAAAAGAATTATTGGGTTGAAATAAGTAGGGTTAAGGAAGTGAAAATGAGCAAGTGTGTAGGTTTTCGATGGCGTCACTCAATCAGCATGAGAAGAAATTAACTGAAATTGACCACGCGAAATATAGAGAAACCCAAATGACTACACAAACTCAATTTGAACAACTGAAAACTGCTGGATATAACTTGATTCCGGTATATCGTCAGCGCTTGGCAGATACAGAAACTCCACTTTCTGTCTTTGCGCGATTAAAACAACATAAACAAGCCTATTTATTTGAATCTGTAGAGGGTGGCGAAAACTGGGCGCGTTACTCCATTATTGGCTTGGGCGAGTCCACCGTATTTTCGTGTAATGAAGGGCAGTTGACCGTTCAACATGCTGATGGCTCGGTTGAAAAACAACAATGTGCTGACCCATTTCAATACATTCGTGACTTCCAAGCACAATATAAAGTGCCTACACAGCAAGATTTGCCAGCGTTGCCGAGCTTTACCGGTGGATTGGTTGGATACTTTGGTTATGATGCTGTACGTTATATCGAACCAAAGCTCAATAACGTTCCAGAAGCTGACCCGGTCGGGATTCCGGATATTTGGATGATGCTATCAAAAACCGTCATCGTCTTTGATAACCTTAAGGATACCTTATTCTTAATTGTGCATGCCGATGTAAATGATGCTGAGGCCTATACCAAGGCGCAGCAACAATTGGATGAGCTAGAAGAACTTTTGGCAACCCCAATTGCACTCAAAGCAAATAAGCATACTGCACCACAGTTTGAATCCATCACTGGACATGACAATTTTATTGATTCTATTGCGAAAGTAAAAGAGTACATTAAGGCCGGTGATGTGATGCAGGTTGTGCCGGGCCATCGTATGGTATCCGATTTTGATGGTGAGCCTTTGCAGGTCTATCGTGCACTACGTCACCTCAATCCATCGCCATATTTGTTCTTGGTGCAAGGGCAGACACTAGAAAATGACATTCCTTTTCATATCGTCGGTTCATCACCTGAAATTTTGTCCCGTTTAGAAAATGGTGTGGCAACAGTTCGTCCTTTGGCGGGAACGCGACCACGGGGTAAAACAAAAGAAGAAGATTTAGCGCTAGAAAAAGATTTGCTATCTGATGAAAAAGAAATTGCAGAGCATTTGATGTTGATCGATTTGGGGCGAAATGATGTTGGACGCGTTTCTAAAATCGGTAAAGTTCACGTGACTGATCAAATGGTGATCGAACGTTATTCGCATGTCATGCACATTGTGTCAAATGTGCAAGGTGAAGTACGTGATGATGTCGATGCTTTGGATGTTTTTAAGGCAACATTCCCTGCGGGCACGCTTTCAGGCGCACCAAAAATCCGTGCTATGGAAATTATTGACGAAGTTGAACCAGTAAAACGTGGAATTTTTGGTGGTGCTGTTGGTTATTTAGGCTGGCATGGTGAAATGGACATGTCGATTGCGATTCGTACCTGTGTAATTCGAGAAAATAAGGTCTATGTTCAAGCTGGAGCAGGGGTAGTTTATGACTCAAATCCTGAATCAGAGTGGAATGAAACCCAAATAAAAGCTCGCGCAGTGATAAAAGCGGTTGAATTATCATCAAATGGATTGATTTTATGAGTTTTTCACGTTTTTTTTAGAAAAAACACTTGCAAGGATTTCAAGATTTGCTAAACTGCACACCGTTCCGATACGAAACGTACGAAACACTAAGAAACGCCGGCATAGCTCAGTTGGTAGAGCAACTGACTTGTAATCAGTAGGTCCACAGTTCGAATCCGTGTGCCGGCACCATCTTAGAGAGTTTGAGAGTGAGTAGAAAGAACGGCACTGAAGTAAGTGTAAAATGGTGAGGTTCCCGAGCGGTCAAAGGGGGCGGACTGTAACTCCGCTACGAAAGTTTCGAAGGTTCGAATCCTTCCCTCACCACCAATTTTAAGACTTCAATAAGTGGTTTGTACCAACATCGTGCGGGAGTAGCTCAGTTGGTAGAGCGGTAGCCTTCCAAGCTACATGTCGCGAGTTCGACCCTCGTCTCCCGCTCCATATCTATTGAAGTGCTTATATTTGCTCTTATAGCTCAGTGGTAGAGCACTCCCTTGGTAAGGGAGAGGTCTCGAGTTCAAATCTCGATAAGAGCTCCAGATTTTACAGTTTAGCAACTTTAAATGTTGCGCAAGATTCCAGAAGCAGGCTTTTTAGTCTGCTTTTCAAGTATTGGGTGTTTATTTTTTTAGGCGATATGTCGGAGCTGGGTTTTACTCAGAATTGTGTTCGACGTAAACGAGGAAGAAAAGCATGGCTAAGGCTAAGTTTGAACGTAATAAGCCACACGTTAACGTGGGCACAATCGGTCACGTTGACCATGGTAAAACGACTTTAACAGCTGCGATTGCAACTGTATGTGCAAAAAAATTCGGTGGTGAAGCGAAAGATTACGCTGCAATCGACTCTGCACCAGAAGAAAAAGCACGTGGTATTACAATTAATACTTCACACGTAGAATACGATTCTCCAATCCGTCACTACGCTCACGTAGACTGCCCAGGTCACGCCGATTATGTTAAAAACATGATTACTGGTGCTGCGCAAATGGATGGTGCGATCCTTGTATGTGCTGCGACTGATGGTCCAATGCCACAAACTCGTGAACACATCCTTCTTTCTCGTCAGGTAGGTGTACCTTACATCGTTGTATTCTTAAACAAATGCGACCTTGTTGACGACGAAGAGCTTCTTGAATTAGTAGAAATGGAAGTTCGTGAACTTCTTTCTACTTATGACTTCCCAGGCGACGACACTCCAGTAATCCGTGGTTCTGCTCTTGC